>JAZMZQ010000176.1:0-6544 GCA_045586045.1 Eubacteriales bacterium | reverse complement strand
CTGCAACGATAGATATTTTACAACATCTATTATGAAAAGTCAAGAGTTTTTATAATAAAAATATATTTATTTTTTTGCAGCATCAAAGAGCAGTTTTTTCATCTCATCTACACCGAAAGAATACTTTTTATCGCAGAAATGACAGCAGATCTCAATAGGATTTCCTTCTTCAATGATAGATGCCAATTCTTTTCTTCCAAGACTGATCAAAACCTTTTCTGTCCGATCCTTAGAGCAATTGCAATAATATTCAGCATCCCATTCTTCAGTAACATGAAACGGAATCCCTTCAAACAATGCTTCGGCAATCTTCAGATTAGAAGTATGCTCAAACATCGAAGATACATTCTTCACCTTTTCAAGGGATTTTTCAAGCCGCTCAACTACTTCATCATCATAGCCCGGTAAAAGTTGCAACAGAAAACCGCCGGCAGATTTTATCGAATAATCCCGATCCACCAAAACGCCAAGTGCGCATACAGTGGGTGTTTGCTCGCTGGTGGCATAATAATTCGTAATATCCTCAGCAATCTCACCGCTGATTAATTCTGTGCGGCTGACATATGGCTCCCCTTCTCCATTATCACGAAGAACTGTAAGATAGCCGTTTCCTACCGCACCGCTGACATCCAGCTTTCCATTGGCCTTTAACGGTATATCAACAATGGGGCAGCCGGCGTAGCCCTTTACACGTCCGGTATGGTCCGCAGTCGCAAGAAGGGTGCGTACAGGACCATCCCCTTCAATCTGCAAGGTAAGGAGATCTCCGGCGCTTTTTAAGGTCTTTCCCATGATGGAGGCAGCAGTCAGTAATCGGCCAAGACCGGCCGTTACTACAGGCGCTGTCCTATGATAATCAAATGCTTTCTGCACAAGCTCTTTAGAATTCAAAAAATAGCCCCGTACTAATCCATCATCGGATAATACAGATAATGCGGGATTTTTCATTCAATATGTTCCTTTCTGACTCTCGCAACAAACGTTAATCGCTCACTATAATCATTGGGATTCTGGTTCGTATATCCATCTCTTAGTTCCAAAAGATCAAATTGATATTTTGCTAAAAGCGCCTTAATTTCATCGATAGAATAATAGCATTGCTTCTGCTCCTCATCGGTGCGAAAATAGCAATCCCCTTCTCTTTCAAAAAAACTCAGTGCATGTTCGCAAATTTTTCCGTCGAAATTGCTTCTCCAGCATAAGAATACATTTTCATCCTCATAAACATCGCAATTATTATCCAAAATCTCTTGATATTTATAAAGAGAATTGACATCAAAAATAAGCAAACCATCGGGATTCAGATAATTACGATACCAATAAAAAAGACGATCAAGATCCTTTCCATCCGTAATATAATTTATGGTATCTAACGTTGAAATGATAGCATCAACCGTCCCGAAAAGTTCAAATTCCGGTAGTTGCTGACATAAAAACAAAGCGCGGTTTCCATTTTCCATGGAATCGCGCTTTATGAGAGCTTCATTCAGCATCTCAAAGCTACCATCTATTCCGATCATATCAAAGCCTTTTTGGAGCAATGCAAGAGTTACATTTCCGCTTCCGCAGCCAACATCGCAAATTAACGAAGGATCCTTTCCATATGCCTGCAGTTTATCGCAAATAAACCCGACCATTTGCTCATAATCAGCGCCGACAAACCGATCATAGTACGCCGCAAGAGTGGTATAACCTTCCATTATTTTTCTCCGTCAATCCGAGGAAATACAGTAGCATATCCATCGGAGCCGTAATTCAAACTCCGCTTTACACGACTGATAGTAGCCGTTGATGCACCGGTAGAATCAACAATTTCTTGATAGGATGCACCTTTAGAAAGCTTATAAGCAACTTCAAAACGCTGAGCCATCGCCTTGAATTCAGCGACCGTGCAAAGATCTTCAAAAAAATCGTAGCATTCATCAATCGAGCGAAGCGCTAAAATCGCTTGAAACAGATGATCGCTATTGGAATCTTTAAGTTTATTATTCATTTTATGCCTCCAATATTTAATATAGCACTATTTTAACACATTAAAGAACGAAAGTCAATAAAATATCCGGTGTTTTTACACACCGGATACCAAATTAACGCACGTAATCAAATTCAAAATCATCAATCCGAACAGGATCTCCTTCTTGAATTCCCATCTCTTCAAGTTTTTTAATAATGCCGTTGCTCTGTAAAACGCGTTGGAAGAAATTCAGCGATTCATAGTCATCAAAATGAATTGTTTCAAGGATTTTATACAGCCATTCCGCACGAACAACATAGACGCCATTCTCTTTTTCAACCGTAAAGTCCTTATCCTTTACATCAATTTCTACAGGTTTTACATATTCACTCTCAAAAATTTTGGTTTTCGGCAGTGTTTCAAGCAATTCGCCGGTATGAGCAAGAAGCGGCTCAAGCCCTTCACGAGTGGCTGCGGAGATACAAAATACCGGATAGCCCTGCTTTTTCACATGGGCAACAAACTGCTCTTTGATCTTCTCGTCATAGACTGCATCACATTTATTTGCCACCACAATCTGAGGAAGAGATGCCAATACGGGAGAATAGCTTTTCAACTCTTGATTGATGGTTTCAAAATCTTCAATGGGATTTCTCCCCTCACTTCCGGCAACATCTACGACATGAAGCAACATTCTGCATCGTTCAACATGACGCAAAAAGGCAGTACCGAGCCCAGCGCCCTCTGCTGCGCCTTCAATGATGCCGGGAATATCCGCTATTACATATCCATTGCCATAATGATCCACTACTCCGAGATTGGGAGTCATGGTGGTAAAATGATAATTTGCAATTTTAGGACGAGCTGAAGATACCACAGATAAGAAGGTCGATTTGCCAACATTGGGATAGCCAACCAGCCCAACATCAGCAATCAGTTTCAATTCCAATTGAATATGATATTCCTCTCCGGGTTGACCCGGCTTTGAAAAACGCGGAATCTGGCGGGTCGAAGATGCAAAATGCTGATTTCCCCAGCCACCTCTTCCGCCATGAGCCGCAATATAGGGCTTATCATCTGATAAATCCTTCATTAAAAGCCCTGTCTCCGCATCTTTAATTAAAGTGCCGAAAGGGACCTTGATGATCAAATCAGGGGCGCCTGCGCCGGTGCATTTATTGGTTCCGCCGTTTTTACCATTTTCAGCCACATATTTTCGTTTATAACGAAAATCCATCAAAGTGTTCAAATTGCGGTCTGCTTGAAATACGATGTTGCCACCCTTGCCGCCATCGCCCCCATCAGGGCCACCGGCATTTACATATTTTTCACGATGGAAAGCCACTGCTCCATCTCCGCCTTTACCGGCCTTAATCCATATTTTAGCCACATCTACAAACATTGAACTCCTCCTTTCGGATTCCATAAAAAAATCCCGGATAGGATCCGGGATTTTTAGGTTTTACTCAGCAGCGTATACAGAAACTTTCTTTCTGTCGCGACCAACGCGCTCAAATTTCACTTTGCCGTCGATTAAAGCAAAGAGCGTATCATCAGAACCACGGCCGACATTGTTGCCGGGATGGATCTTAGTACCGCGCTGGGTAACCAATACGTTACCGGCCAAAACAAACTGACCGTCTGCTCTCTTCACACCAAGACGCTTAGATTCGGAATCACGGCCGTTCTTGGTAGAACCCATTCCCTTTTTATGAGCAAAAAATTGAATATTGAGTACCATTATTTACACCTCCATAATTTCAAGGTTAAAATACATTGCATATTGATCAGCAATGCTCTCCGCCAGCATAATCAAAACCTCAATATGCTTCGAAAAGCCAAGGCTTTGCTTTTTGCTGATGCATCGAATCAAAGGAATCTTTTCATTACTTTCGATTGCGAGCGTATCCCCATCAATCGACTCTCCGCATTGAATACAATACTGCACTGCGGTAGAAATTGCCGCACACACAATATCACTTCCTGCTTCACTATAGCCGCTATGGCCGCTACACTCAAAGCCAATAAAAAGATCATTTTTTCGATAGATCCGAAGCGTTGTCATTTATGCTTCTTCTTTAGCTTCTTCCTTAGCTGCGGTAGGATTGATGGAAGAAATCTGGATCTTGGTATAGGGTTGTCTATGACCCTGTTTTCTGCGGTAGTTCTTCTTGGGCTTCATCTTATAAACGATGATTTTCTTTTCCTTACCGCTTTTAATAACGGTAGCCTCAACGGTTGCGCCCTTCACATAAGGCTTACCGATCTTCAGCTTTTTGCCCTCACCAACACTAACAACTTTGTCGAAGGTTACGACACTTTCGTTTTCTGCATCCAATTTCTCGATGAAGAGAGTATCGCCCTCCTGCACTTTGTATTGCTTACCGCCGGTTTCAAAAATTGCGTACATTACAAAGCACACCTCACTTTCTTTAAGAAAACTCGCTACGGCAGGCAGGTTTCCCTTTTAACCTGACATATGCGGCTAAAGGTGATTATAACATATGGAAATTCAGATGTCAATCATTATTTCTATTGTTTTCAAGAATTTCTTTTGCACTACGGAGAAGGGTTTCGCTCAGTTCTTCTCCACCCATTATTCTGGCAATTTCTTGCGTTCTTTCGAGATCGGAAAGAGAATGAACTGTAGAGCATACTCTTCCCTTTTCTTCTTTTTTGATCACCTTCATATGGTGGTCGCCTCTGGAAGCAATTTGAGCAAGATGAGTAATGCAAAATACCTGCCGCTCTTTAGCGCCGATGCTCAATTTCTTTCCGATTTTATCAGCAGTAGCCCCTGAGACGCCGGTATCAATCTCATCATAAATTACTGTATCAATCCCCTTATTTAATACCGTCTTCAAAGAAAGCATAATACGGGATAATTCGCCGCCGGAAGCGACCTTTGAGAGGGGCTTCAGTTCTTCTCCTGCATTAGAAGAAAGATAAAAAACCACATCATCTCTGCCGTCTGCCCGATAGCGAATCCCACCGCGCTCATTAAGCCGTGTTACTACAGGGATCGAAAAACGAACACCCGGCATATCTAAATAGCGCAGTTCTTCAGCCAATCTTTTTTCAAGATTTTTAGCGCCGGCAACTCTCTTAACAGATAAAATTTCTGCCGATTTTTCCAGTTTTTCCTTTGCAGCAGCAAACTCTTGCTCAGCAAGTTCCAGAAGTTCGCCGCTACGCTCCAACGCATCAAGTTCGCCAACATAACGTTCAAGGTTATTTACTACATCCTGATCTGTCGGCCCAAATTCTTTTTTAATCGCCTCAATCTCATCAAGACGCTTTTCAATTTCCTCGGGATCCATTCGATCAGATAAATATTCATTAAACCGCTTGCCAAGCTCTGCCCCTAAATCATCAAGCTCATTCGCAAGGTGCCCAAGCCTTTCCAGCAGTTCTTTTCCATCAGCCAAATGATTCTCAAGAGGAAGCATTGCATCCAAAGCGGTTCGCACTAATTGAGCAGCATTTATTTCCCCATCATAAACCGCCACGGAAGCCACATTGAAGCCTTCGATGATCTCTTCAGTTTTGATCAGATTTCTTCTTTTATTAAGTAATTGCTCATGCTCCCCTATTTTCAGATCACACGCAGTCAATTTAGAAATACATTCGGCAAGATAAGCCCGACGAGTCTCTTTTTCCTGCTCCTGCAGTTTCAGTTGCGTCAAGCGATCTCGCTTTTCACGAACCATTTGATAAAGAGAAGCATATTTTTCTCTTTCTGCATCCAAGCAAGCAAATTCATCCAAATAGGATAAATGCCGTTTGCTATCCAAAAGCAAAACTCCATCATGCTGACCATGAATATTGATCAAATATTGACCAAGCTCTTTTAATAAGCCTACTGTTACGCTTACGCCGTTAATCCGAGAATTGTTTTTCCCGTCTCGCCCGATTTTGCGATAGATGGCCACATTTCCATCCTCATCCGGCTGAAGCCCATTTTCAGCAAGAAGGGCCAGTGCTTCCGAAGACAGTGCGCAAAAGCATGCGCTTACAGCCGCATCACTCTCGCCGCTACGAATCAAATCCTTTGAAGCTTTGTTCCCAAGAAGAAGCATGATGGAATCGATAATGATGCTTTTTCCTGCCCCTGTTTCACCGGTAAAGACAGTAAAGCCTTTATCAAACTCCAAATCCAGCCGATCAATGATTGCGATGTTTTCAATATGCAATGCCGTTAACATGGATTTCTCCTATTCCTTAATGGATAAAATTTGCTCTTTCACTTTTGCAGCAAAATCATTATCCATGGTGCAAATAAAAATGGTATCATCGCCCGCAATAGAGCCGGCAACTCCCTGAAAATGCAGATTATCAATTGCAGCACATACTGCCCCTGCCATTCCTGCATAACATTTGACAATCACAAAATTTTGCGCATTTACGACCTCAATAATGCCATTCATCAGGATCGTATTTGCGTGAGATGCCATTGGCTGAGGAGCAGCACCTGCAGAAGGTTTAACATAGCGCGGGCTTTGGCCATCAGATGCTTTACGAAGGCCCAGCGCTTTAATATCTCTGGAGACAGTTGCTTGCGTTACATTCCAGCCCTGCTCTTGCAATAGC
>JAZMZQ010000175.1:0-2866 GCA_045586045.1 Eubacteriales bacterium | reverse complement strand
TTTCTTCATTTTTCGTTCCTCCGAATTGAATAAAATTCAAAAAATAATGAATAAATTCTAACACAGCCTCTTATATAAAGCAATAGTTATAATAATCTTTTTGTTTTTTCTCATTTTTCACCAATTTTATTGAAAGAAAAGCTCGTTTTTTGGTCATATTTTAATGTTTCAACCGGAATAAAAAGAAAAATATTCATATTTTCATGAATATTATTCATTTTCTTTGCAAAAAAAACACCTCTATTTTTAATTATAAAAACTTTCCCCCAATATACCCTTGAAAAATAAAAATATTTGTACTATAATGAAAAAAACGGATCCTTCCGTCAAAGATTATTTTTTGGAGGAATAAAAAAATGAAAAAGCTTTCTCTTTTGGTTGCATTGGTTTTGTGCATTACCGTCGGCGGTGTTTATTCCACTTGGTTTTATGCAGAATCCACCATGTCTACCGCAAGACATTCTTTTAAGAATGTAGGTATCACCGACGTTGATACTTCCGCCCAGTCCGGTCGTATCGCAGTAACCGATACCATGATTCTCAAAATCGACGATAATGCCGGCAATCATAAGCCCGGTTGGGACGCCGATGTTGATGAAAGTAACGGCGGCACGCTGCAAATCGTATTTACCCCCAACTCCGGTGCCGGCGACACAACCTTAAAATACACCGTCAGCGTAGCAAAGAATACATATGGCACCACCAATCCCGCTCCTATCTTCAGAATCGGAGACGACAGCAGCTTTGCCGCTCATGATGATGCCAAGGTTGTACTGACCGATACGTTCGATTTCACCGCAGGAACCACTCAGGCTATCAAGAACATTACCCTTGAAAATATTCAAAACGTTTTGAAGGTCAATGATGACATTGTTTTGACCACCATCGAGGATTACAATGCATATAAGACCGCTTTGGGCAATGTTGAGCTTGTCCTGACTGTAGAAGAAGTTACCAATCCCTAACATCGTTTTATAAAGTGATAGAAGGTTAAGTAGATGTCGTCTTATGATATTTATATTTTCTTTCTCTGCCTGATTGTCTTCACCTTGTTGACCGCTCTGTTTTCAGTAATGCTGATTATGCTGGTCCGCTTTTATTTGCGATTGGTGAATGCCGGGCTTGAGGATGAGAATCTAAAAATCGAATATGAAAAAAATAAGACAGAAAGCAATAAGCCGAGCACCAAGGTGCTCGGTTATATTGCGTCTGCCTTTATTCTTGTTGTAACAGTAGCCTTCTTTTTAACCTTTGCGGTTTCCTTGCACGTTGAAATCAAAAACAACAGCAAGGTAGAAGACATTCCCACGATGAAGGTGGTAAAAAGCGGATCGATGGCCACCAAACATCCCGATAACACTTATCTTGTCGAAGAAGAACTTCATGATCAAATCAAAACCTTCGATTTAATCACCCTTCATAAGCTCCCTCCGGAGGAAGCTTTGGAAAAATATGACATTGTCGCCTATGAGCGGGATGGAAATCTAATCCTTCATCGGATTGTAAATATCGAAGAGCCCAATGAGCGGCATCCGGATGCCCGCTATTTTCTCCTTCAGGGCGATGCAGTGGAATTTCACGATAGTTTTCCGGTGCTGTATAAAGAGATGAAGGGCATCTATAGAGGGGAAAGAATCCCCTTCTTGGGAAGTTTCTTTATGTTTATGCAATCTCCCGCCGGGTATCTGTGCATCCTTTTGATTTTGATCGCATTGGTTGCCACCCCCCTTACCGAGAAAAAGATCAAATCTGCCAAAGAGCAGCGTCTGGCGCTGATAATCGATGAGCCGGAATCTGCAGAGCCGGAATCCGAAGAAGAAATCCCTGTAAAGGAGTGAGCAATATCAAAGGAATACTATTAAAATCAAGCTTGATTCTGCTCATTTTCTGCATCATGCTCACCGGCGGTGCTTATTCGGTATGGTATTATTCCACCGCTCCGGCAGATCCTCAGTATCACCAAATCCCCTTTGAAATCGGCGATTTTCTTTGGGACGGTTCGGGAGATCTGCCCACTGATGACATTGTGGGTGAAAACCATGTTTCTTTAATCGATAACATTATCAATCACCCGAAGCATGGGCTCAACGCCTCCAATTCCTATCTTAATAAGCAGATCGATAATCGAAAAGACGGTGGCATTGGATGGCGAGATGGAAGAGATACCTTGGGCAGCATGGCGGTTACCCAAAGCAGCGAGCTCAATGAAATCTTCGGCCTCAGCGCTTCAAGCCTGCACTTTTTGATTCAGTTTGTAGGGAATAATGAATATTATCTATTTACAACCGGCGTCTATTTAGGGGAACGGGGCGCGATCGGAATTTTCGGTAATAATACCCAAAGCGGTAAGCCTGCCACTCCCTTAGGGCAGCCCATTCATCCCATCTATAAAACGGATGTGCAAAAGATCGATGGAAAATGGACCGCGGTTTCCACGGTAGAAGGCTATGCACTTTCCGATTGGTATGATGAAAGCCGTTCCTCTGCCAATGCTACCCAAATTCCCTCCTTCGATCCTCATACATTTACCGAAGGCAAACCTTAAATAAATTAAAGAGGCTGTAGAAACATCTTGTTTTTACAGCCTCTTTTTTTACCAAATATACGGAATCAAGCGATACCTTACCTTCTTTTGATACGCTTGATATCCTTCTAATTCCCGCTCCAATAATCGCTCTTCCAAGCGGATTCGTTTTGCGATCATAAAAGGATAGGCAAGAAAGATGATAAAAGCCCAAATCGATCCCAAAACCAAAGGAATCGATAAAAACAACCCGATGGTTGCGGCATACATCGGATGCCGCACAATGGCATATAAGCCCCGATCAATTACCTTCTGCCCTTGCTAAGTCGGAGGCCAAGCGGT
>JAZMZQ010000174.1:0-5221 GCA_045586045.1 Eubacteriales bacterium | reverse complement strand
AGAAGAGGCTTACTTGATCGCTTTCCTTTTTATCCTGCTCCCGCAGCAGATGGCCTACTGCCGGAATATTCTTGGTGCGATAATAGGAAACGCTTTGGATTCCCGCCTCGGCCAAAGGTGCGGCAGATGCAAGAATATTTTTCCCCTTTTGGGTCATGACAGTAACCCCTTGGGTATTTTTTGTGGTCTTTTTGGGAATCAGCGCGGAGTTGACAACCAATGCTTTTTGATTGGAGGAGAGCAGCAAAAGATCCTGCTCTTCCTTCAAGTGAAGCAAAGCCGCTAAAGGCGCTTTATCAGAGCAAGCGTTGACCAAGCGACGGCGCTTTGCTACCGTCTGATAAGCAGAGAGGGGCACTTTGCCCACCTTGCCGTTTTCATAGCAGAAACAGAGATCGCCGCTATAATCATCGGTGATAACCATGGCCACAACATTTTCATCGGCCTCCATCTCCAGCTTTGCGGGGAGATAATCGCCCAAAAGGCTGGCTTTGGTATCCTCAAATTCATAGCCGCGGGTTTTATAAGCATTTTGCTTGGTGGTAAAGAAAATCAGCTCAGAACGGTTGGAGGCCTCAATCTGCAGGCGCAGATCATCGCCGTCTTTATATTTTTGAGCGCTGTTCATCCGAAGGGATTGAGGAGTGATCTTCTTGAGGTAGCCCTCCTTGGAGAGAAAATAGGTAACCGCATAGTCCTCAATCTGCTCCTCGTCGGGAATCTCTTCGATTTGATCCTCATAAATCAGCTCGGTCTTGCGGGGGGAGGCATAGAGCTTTTTCACCCGCTTGAGATCCTGCTCGATCAGGCGGCGGATTTTGGTGCGGCTTTTTAAGATGCTCTCCATCTCTTCGATCTCTTTTTCCAGATCGGCAATCTCCTCCAAGCGATTCAGAATGTATTCCTTATTGAGATAGCGCAGTTTAATGTTGGCGATATATTCGGCCTGAATCTCATCGATGCCGAAGCCGATCATCAAATTGGGGACAACCTCTTCATCATGCTCGGTTTCCCGCACAATCTTAATGGCCTTATCAATATCCAAAAGAATCTTTTTAAGGCCCAGCAAAAGATGCAATTTTTCTTTTGCCTTCTGCAAAGAGAAATAGGTCCGTCTTTTGATGGCTTCGCTGCGGAAGGCGATCCATTCTTCAATCAATTCACGCACGCCCAATACTTTAGGCGTGCCGCCGATCAATACATTGAAATTGCAGCCGAAGGTATCCTCCAAGGGCGTCATCTTAAAGAGCTTGGCCATCACTTTTTCGGCATCGGTGCCGCGCTTCATCTCGATGGAGATGCGCATACCGGTCTTATCCGACATATCCTTCACATCGTTGAGCTCCTTGAGCTTTCCGGCCTTAAAGAGCTCTACAATTTTATCGATGATGGCTTCTACCGTAGTGGTATAGGGAATCTCATTGATCCAGATGATATTGCCCTCTACCTCGTATTTTGCCCGCACGCGAATGGAGCCGCGGCCGGTCTCGTAAACCTCTTTGATTTGAGATTGATGGCAGAGCAGCTGACCGCCGGTGGAAAAATCGGGGCCGGGCAGGGTCAACTCCAGCGGATGCTCGGGATTTTCCATTACGGCAATTACGGTATCGCATACTTCCCCTAAATTGAAGGAGCAGATATTGGAGGCCATGCCTACCGCGATACCCTGATTGGGGGTGGTGAGGATGGTGGGGAAGGAGACGGGCAGCAGCGTAGGCTCGGTGGTGGAATTATCATAGTTGGGGACAAAGTCCACCGTATCCTTATCGATATCCCCGAAAATCTCCTTGCAGATGGGCGCAAGCTTTGCCTCGGTATAACGAGAAGCGGCATAAGCCATATCCCGAGAATAAACTTTACCGAAGTTGCCCTTGGATTCTACTAAGGGGAGGGGAAGGGCCTCGTTGCCGCGGGAAAGCCGCACCATGGTTTCGTAAATGGCGGCATCGCCATGGGGATTGAGCTTCATGGTCTGGCCTACGATATTGGCGCTCTTGATCAGCCCGCCGTTTAGAAGATTCATCTTATACATGGTATAGAGAAGCTTGCGATGAGCGGGCTTAAGGCCGTCGATCTCGGGAATGGCAAGGGAGAGGATGACACTCATGGCATAAGGCATGTAGTTGGTCTCTAAGGTCTCCACCACATCTTTTAAGATCGGGGCTTTTTCAATATATACTTTTTCTGTTGCTTTTTTCTTCTTCATGTTAACTCCAATTAAAGATTATGAAAGATCCAAATCGTCCAGATAGAGATGGCCGTTTTCGGCGATATAATCCTTACGGCCGGCAAGATTGTCGCCCAAAAGGATATCAAACATCTCTGCGGTTTCTTCCACGCCTGCAGGCGTTACCTTGATGAGGCGGCGGGTTTCGGGATTCATGGTGGTCTCCCACATCATGTCCGGCTCATTTTCGCCAAGACCCTTGCTGCGCATGATCTTCACCTTGCGTCCTTCAAGCTTTTTGAGGATCTCTTCTTTTTCTTTTTCGGTATAGGCAAAGTAGGTCGCCTTTTTCGTCTGATCGGTGATCTCAAAGAGGGGAGATTCTGCAATATAGACAAAGCCCTCCTCGATGAGGGTCGGGGTCAGCCGATAGATCATGGTAAGGATCAGCGTGCGAATCTGGAATCCATCCACATCCGCATCAGTGCAGATGATGATCTTATTCCATCTGAGAGCCGAAAGATCGAAGGCCTGCAAGCCTTTGGCCGTCTTTCCGCTGATCTCGACCCCACAGCCCAAAACCTTCAGAAGATCGGTGATGATCTCACTTTTGAAAATTTTGGTATAATCCGCCTTAAGGCAATTGAGGATCTTACCGCGCACCGGCATGATGGCTTGGAAGAAGCTATCCCGCCCTTGCTTGCAAGAGCCCAGCGCCGAATCACCCTCTACGATATAAAGCTCTCTTTTGGCGACCTCTTTGGTCTGGCAATCCACAAACTTTGCAATGCGATTGGTCATATCAATGGAGCCGGAGAGGGTCTTTTTAATGTTGATCCGCTCTTTTTCGCTCTTCTCCCGCGCCCGCTTATTAACCAACACCTGATTGGTGATCCGCTGGGCTTCGTTGGGATTCTCAATAAAATAGATTTTCAGATTCTGGCGCAGAAAATCGGTGGTACATTCCTGAATGAATTTATTGGTAATGCTCTTTTTGGTCTGATTTTCATAGGAGGTAATGGTGGAAAAACAGTTGGAGACAAAAAGCAAGCAATCGGAGATATCCGCAAAGGTGATTTTGCTCTCGCCTTTATTATATTTTCCGTTATTTTTAAGATAGGCGTCGATCTCTGCTACAAAAGCGTTGCGCAGCGCCTTTTCCGGCGCACCGCCATGCTCCAAAAAGCTGGAGTTATGATAATATTCGATCAGGTTGACCCGATTGGAAAAGGCCATGGCGCAGGAAAGCTTCACCTTATATTCGGGGCGGTCCTCCCGATCGCGGCCTTGCCGCTCATCCTGCCAGAATACGGGGGTGGAAAGGCCGTCCTCGCCCAGCAGCTCGCGGGTATAATCCATGATGCCTTCCTGATAGCAGTATTCTTTGGTTTCAAAGCCCTTCTCGGTCTCATTTTTATAAATGAAGGTCAGCCCTGCATTGACCACCGCCTGCTTTTGAAGGATATCTTCATAGTAGGCACTATCTACTGCAATATCGGTAAAGACCTCCCGATCGGGCTTCCAGCGAATGATGGTGCCGGTCCGCTTTTGAGAGGCTTCCTCTTCCATCAGGCCGCCCTTATTATAGCCTTTTTCAAAATGGAGGGTATATTTCTTATTATCCCGATAGACCGTAACATCCATATATTCCGAGGAGAATTGGGTGGCGCAAGCACCAAGGCCGTTGAGGCCTAAGGAGTATTCATAGTTTTGCCCTTGGTTGGTATTATATTTACCGCCGGCATAGAGCTCGCAGAAGATCAGCTCCCAATTGAAGCGCTCCTCCCGTTGATTATAGCCCACCGGCATGCCGCGGCCGAAATCCTCTACCTCTACCGATTGATCTTTATAGCGGGTTACAATGATCTTCTTCCCGTGGCCTTCTCTGGCCTCATCGATGGAGTTGGAAAGGATTTCGAAGATGGCGTGCTGGCAGCCGTCCAGCCCGTCGGAGCCGAAGATGACGCCCGGCCGCAGCCGTACCTTATCAGGGCCCTTTAATTGGACGATACTTTCGTCGTTATAATCGTTTTTTCTTGCCATGGAATCCTCCTGAATCATTTTTACAACTGAATATTATACTATATAATTACAGATTTTGTCAATCTTTGAGTCGGCAGAAGCAAATGGATATTATTTTATAAAAAAGTGCTTGCTTTATGAGAGCAAAAGATGTAGAATAATACATTAATAAGAATTTTTAGAAAAAGGAGAAAGATCAATGAGTTACGCAGATAAGGTTTTGAAAGAAGCCCTGACTTTTGATGATGTTTTGCTGGTTCCCGCCAAGAGCGAGGTGCTGCCCAATGCGGTAAAGCTGAACACGCGCCTTACCAACAAGATTAAATTAAACGTGCCTTTGATGAGCGCCGCCATGGATACGGTTACCGAAAGCAAAATGGCCATCGCAATGGCCCGTGAAGGCGGCATCGGCGTTATTCATAAGAATATGACCATCGAGCAGCAGGCAGAGGAAGTAATGAAGGTTAAGCGTTCGGAGAACGGCGTTATCAACGATCCCTTCTATCTTTCTCCCGATAATTATGTCTATGAAGCCGATGAGCTGATGGGTAAATATAAAATTTCCGGTGTACCTATCGTCGAGAATGATGAGCTGGTAGGAATCATTACCAACCGTGATATGCGTTTTATGGTTGATTTCAATGTAAAAATCTCTACCGTGATGACCCCGAAGGACAAGCTGGTAACCGCGCCTGTGGGCACCACTCTGGAAGAAGCAAAGGTAATTCTGCAGAAGCATCGCGTAGAGAAGCTTCCTTTGGTAGATGAAAAGGGCAAACTTTCCGGCCTGATCACCATTAAAGATATTGAAAAGAGCGTGCAGTATCCCAATTCCGCAAGAGATGAGCAGGGCCGCCTGCTTTGCGCCGCCGCAATCGGGATTACCAACGATGTATTGACAAGAGCCGGTGCGTTGATCAATGCGGGCGTTGATGTATTGGTATTGGATTCTGCCCACGGCCATTCTGCTAATATCATGAAGACCAAAGTCAATACGGTAGATATTACATTATAAATGAAACCGGTTTCCAA
>JAZMZQ010000173.1:0-4957 GCA_045586045.1 Eubacteriales bacterium | reverse complement strand
CTGATGAAAAAATACGGGATTCCTACTGCGGAATATGCGGTCTTTACCGATTGCGGCGATGCGCTTGCATATTTGGAGAATGCCCCGATCCCCACTGTTATTAAAGCGGATGGCCTTGCTTTGGGCAAGGGGGTTGTCATTGCGATGACCCGTGATGAGGCCAAGAGCGCTGTCTGCTCCATGATGGAGGATAAGGTTTTCGGAGAGAGCGGAAGCCGCGTGGTAATCGAGGAATTTCTTACCGGTCCGGAGGTCTCTGTCCTTTCCTTTACTGATGGAGAAACGGTAGTGCCCATGGTCTCTTCCATGGACCATAAGCGTGCATTAGATGATGATAAAGGCCTGAATACCGGCGGGATGGGTACTGTCGCACCCAATCCTTATTATACCGATGAAATTGCTGAGCGTTGCATGAAGGAAATTTTCCTTCCCACCATCAAAGCAATGAAAGCGGAAGGGCGCCCTTTCAAAGGTTGCCTCTATTTTGGATTAATGCTTACCCCTAAGGGGCCTAAAGTCATTGAATATAACTGCCGCTTTGGGGATCCTGAGACGCAGGTAGTATTACCTCTGCTGGAAAGCGATTTGCTCACTATTATGCAGGCTACCACCAATGGTACTTTGGCAGAAACTCCCGTGAAATTCAAAGATGCCCACGCTTGCTGCGTGGTGATGGCATCGGAAGGATATCCCGGAAAGTATGAAACCGGCAAGGAGATTACCATTCCCGATGAAATCAAGGGGGATATCTTTGTGGCAGGTGCTAAGCTTTCGGATGGAACGCTTTTGAGCGCAGGAGGGCGCGTCCTCGGTGTCTGCGCTGTGGAAGATTCGCTGAAGGGTGCCATTGATGCCGCTTATGAAAAGGTTTCCCGTATTCATTTTGATAACGCTTTCTGCCGTAAGGATATCGGCCGGCGGGCGCTGGCTGCGGGAAGAGAGGAGTAAATAAATTGGTATATCGTATCTATGTGGAAAAAAAGCCGGCTCTTGCCGGTGAGGCGCGGGATTTGCGCCATGAGATTCGCCATATCCATCAGATTAAATCTTTGGAATCTGTGCGGATTATCAATCGCTATGATGTTGAAAATATTGAAGAAGAGTTATTTAACTATGCGGTAAAGACGGTCTTCTCCGAGCCCCAATTGGATCAAACCTATGAATCGGTTGAGGCGGATGGTGCTTATGTATTTGCGGTAGAGTATTTGCCCGGTCAATTTGATCAACGGGCTGATTCTGCCGCCCAATGCATCCAGATTATCTCTCAAGGGGAGCGCCCCACAGTCAGAACTGCTAAAGTATATTTACTTTACGGCTCTCTTACCGAAGAAGAGATTCAAACCATCAAAAAGAGCGTAATCAACCCTGTGGAATCCCGTGAGGCAGCTTTAGAAAAGCCCGAAACGTTGCAGGTAGCCTATGAGATTCCCGAGACGGTAGCAACTCTTGATGGCTTTTTGAAATTGGACCGTGAGGGTCTTGCTGAATTTGTAAAGAATTATGGCCTTGCAATGGATGAGGACGATATCGCATTTTGTCAAGCTTATTTCCAAAAAGAGGGCAGAGATCCCACCATTACGGAAATTCGCATGATCGATACCTATTGGTCGGATCATTGCCGCCATACCACCTTCCTCACCACCATCGATGATGTGAAATTCGAGGATGCTCTTCTTCAGAGCGCCTATGAAGATTATATTGCTACCCGTAAAGAGCTTGGCCGTACCAAGCCGATCAATCTGATGGATATCGGCACTTTAGCTGCAAAATATCTTCGCTCTGTTGGGAAGCTGGATAAACTGGATGAATCGGAAGAGATTAATGCCTGCACCGTTAAGATCGAAGTAGAGGCGGATGGCAAAAAAGAGCCTTGGTTGCTTCTTTTCAAGAATGAGACCCATAACCATCCTACTGAGATCGAGCCTTTCGGCGGTGCAGCCACCTGCATCGGCGGAGCAATTCGCGATCCTCTTTCCGGAAGAAGCTATGTCTATGGTGCGATGCGCGTAACCGGTGCTGCAGATCCTTTGAAGCCTGTAAAAGAAACGCTGGAAGGAAAGCTGCCTCAGCGCAAGATTGTTACAACCGCTGCCGCAGGTTATTCATCTTATGGCAATCAGATCGGCCTTGCAACGGGCATGGTCGATGAGCTGTATCATGATGGTTATGCCGCGAAGCGTCTGGAGATTGGCGCTGTGGTAGGCGCTGCTCCTGCTGAGAACGTGCGCAGAGAGTGCCCTGCTCCCGGAGATGTGGTCATTCTTCTGGGCGGCCGTACCGGTCGGGATGGATGCGGCGGTGCTACCGGCTCTTCCAAATCCCATACCCTGCAATCTTTGGAGAGCTGCGGGGCTGAGGTGCAGAAGGGAAATGCCCCTGAGGAACGAAAACTTCAGCGCCTTTTCCGCAATTATGAGGCCTGCCGCATGATTAAACGCTGCAACGATTTCGGTGCAGGCGGTGTATCGGTTGCGATTGGTGAGTTGGCCGATGGATTGCAAATTGATTTGAATGCTGTTCCCAAAAAATATGATGGCCTGGATGGTACGGAGCTTGCAATCAGCGAATCTCAGGAGAGAATGGCTGTAGTGGTAGAGCCCAAGGATGTAGAGCGGTTTATTGAGCTTGCCGATCAAGAGAATCTTGAGGCAACCGTTGTGGCTAAGGTTCAGGCAGATCCTCGCTTAGTTATGCATTGGAATGGTAATGTCATTGTCGATATCAGCCGTGAATTTTTGAATTCCAATGGTGCCGAGAAGCATATTACCATTACTCCCGCAGCGCCCACTTGCTATCGCAAGAAGGTTGGGGAAGAGTTTGCTCAAGAATTAAAGGAGCTTGCAGGGGACCTTAATGTCTGCTCCAAGCGTGGTCTTTCTGAGCGTTTTGATTCCACCATCGGTGCCGGCACCGTCTTGATGCCCTTCGGCGGTAAGAATCAGCTGACCCCCATTCAGGCGATGGTGCAGAAAATCTCCATGGAAGAAAAGCATACCGACGATTGCTCTTTGATGGCTTGGGGTTATAACCCTTACGTGGCAGAAAAGAGCCCTTATCACGGCGCTTATCTTGCAGTGGTTGAGTCTGTCTGCAAATTGATTGCAACCGGCGCAAAATTTGAGGATGTATATCTTACTTTCCAAGAGTATTTTGAGCGCCCCGGTAAAGATGGCAAACGTTGGGGCAAGCCTTTGGCCGCCCTTTTGGGTGCATTTGAGGCGCAGAAGGATCTGGGAATCGCCGCAATTGGCGGTAAGGATTCCATGAGCGGAACCTTTGAGCAGTTGGATGTTCCTCCCACCTTGGTTTCTTTCGCTGTTACTACAGGGAAAACAGGGGAGATTGTACCCAACCATTTCAAGAAGGCGGGCAATCGCGTTGTATTACTGCAGCCTGAATATAATGAGAATCATCTTCCCGATGCTTCTTCTTTGATGAAGCTTTTTGATACGGTTACCGATCTCTTGAGAAGCGGAAAAGCAGTTACTGCCTATACCCCCGGCTTCGGCGGTGTGGCTGAGGCGGTCATAAAGATGGCGATGGGCGATGGATTTGGCTTTGCATTTGATGAGAGCCGCACCATGGAAGAGCTCTTCGGCTATCAATACGGCAGCTTCCTGCTGGAGCTTTCGGAAGGAGCGGAGATTGGCTTGCCCATCGGTGTTGTTACCGCTGAAAAGAGCTTTGTAAAGGGCGAAGAAAAGGTAAGCCTTTTTGAGATCGAAGATCTTTATGAAAATAAGCTGGAGAGTGTATTCAGCTGCAATATTACCCATCCTGAGCAACCGATGGAGACCTTCTCCTATGAAGCAAAGGAGCGGGTAGCACCTGCTATTAAGGTTGCGAAGCCTAAGGTTTTGATCCCTGTATTCCCCGGCACCAATTGCGAATTTGATAGCGCAAGAGCCATGCGGGATGCGGGGGCTGATCCTGAGATTTTTGTCATTAACAATCGTTCTGCTGAAGGGATCAATCGCAGCGTGGAAGCCTTTAGCAATAAGCTGAAGGAATCTCAGATTGTATTTGTCCCCGGCGGATTTTCCGGCGGTGATGAGCCGGAAGGCTCCGGTAAATTTATTACCGCCTTCTTCCGCAATGCCGCAGTAAAAGAGCAGGTTACTGCCCTTTTGGAAGAGCGGGATGGCTTGATGCTTGGTATTTGCAATGGATTTCAGGCTTTGATCAAGCTGGGCCTTGTCCCTTATGGTAAGATCATTGATACCGATGAGAATTGCCCCACCTTGACCTTCAATACCATTGCGCGCCATCAATCCAGAATTGTCCGTACCCGCGTGGCATCCAATAAGTCTCCTTGGCTTGCCGGTGCTCAAGTGGGGGATGTCTATCATGTACCGATCTCTCATGGCGAAGGCCGATTCCTCGCGGATGAAAAATTGATCCGTCAGTTGGCTGAAAACGGCCAAATTGCTACTCAATATGTGGATATGGATGGCAATGCTACCTCCGATATTCATTTTAATCCCAATGATTCCTGCTTTGCGATCGAGGGAATTACCTCTCCCGATGGCCGCGTATTCGGTAAGATGGGTCATTCGGAACGTTATGCAGATGGACTCTATCGCAATGTACTGGGTAAATATGATCTGCAGATGTTCCGCTCTGCAGTAGAATATTTCAAAAAATAAAGGAGAAGCAAGTCATGGCTTATTTAACGGATATTGAAATTGCGCAGCAATGTAAAATGAAGCCGATTTCCGAGATTGCCGCTACCGCTCATGTAGAAGAGGAGTATTTAGAGCATTACGGAAAATATAAGGCGAAAATTGATCTTTCTTTATTAAAAAAGGAGCGTAAGGACGGTAAATTGGTATTGGTAACTGCCATTACCCCCACTCCTGCCGGCGAAGGGAAGACTACTACCACCATCGGCCTTGCAGATGGTTTGCGGCGGATCGGCAAAGATGTTACCGTGGCTTTGCGTGAGCCTTCCTTGGGC
>JAZMZQ010000172.1:0-8636 GCA_045586045.1 Eubacteriales bacterium | reverse complement strand
ATAAAGGCTTCGATATCCTGTTCTTCAAAATACAGTTCGCATGAATTACTTTTAGAAACGATGTCTTTTCCTAAAAATCTTTTCCATATTTTCTCGTCTTGAAGGACAAGACCTTCAGTTAAAATCATGTTGCCATCGTTGTCAAGCACCAAGTCTAAACCAAATAATTTGTTATAAAATTCTCTCGATTTCTCTATATCTTTAACTACAATCAAAATGTTCTTCAGTTTCATATTGTATCCCCGTCATTTTTGAATTTTATCAACCGTTGAGTTTGAAATCAATATCCGCTTTTCTTGCCTGAGCACACAAATCCTTCGTCTGCAATTTATACCCCTTGCCGTCCTTGATGAAATGCGTTCCGCACTGTCTGAATTCAAAAGAAACATTGTTTTGGATACATTGCTTTCTGATATCAAGCACCCAATCGTAATCAAGGGGTCTTGCATTCGAATCTGATTCACCGCCGACCACTACAAGCTCAATATCATCAAGATAACGCTCTATGTTAATAGCTTCTATAAGCGGCTGGGCCGTGATACATTTATGCTTAATTGGGAGCTTTGAAAATATACCGAGCTTATAATCTGCGTTTTTTTGGTTCTCAACAGTGCAGCAAACAACCACGTTTTCATAGCCATCACCCCAATCATCGGGAACGCAACTAATAAATCTGTCTATGCGTTTTGTAAGAAAGAGAAACGTGCAATCCTTACGTTCTTTGATCATCTGCCAGCATTCGGGACGCCACGCATCTGCCTCCTCAATCAGAAAATCGGTGGAAAAACAGGTGTATATAATGCCTGATTTCATTTTATAATTACCGTTTTTCAAACGTTCTATTGGCTTTGCAAAGTCCTTTGTCTTTTCAATAATGCTTGTATCAACTCCGTGCTTTACATCGCCCTTATGGATATAGCAGTATAGACAGCCGTCGCTGCACTTTATGCAACCTCTCCACGGATTCCACATTGCCATATTCTCACCTCGTCAAGTTCTTATTATAGAACAGATTATATCATAAACATCTGCAATAAGCAACTTTTAGTGAAGAAACATCACTTGCAATGCAAACTTCACGCACCAAAAGGTGCACTTAGTTGAACGAAAAAGATATTTTTGCTTTTTGCGTATAAATTCGAACGCTTGCAGTTTTTAGTGAAATATCTCGCTTTCGCTCGATATGAAATAATCCTTTGGATTATGAAATATTTTGCCTTAACGGCAAAATGTGAAATAAAATAAATCCCTCATACGCCGTAGCGTATTTCATAGCGTCAGCTATTTCATAACGCGAAGCGTTATTTCACAAATCCCGCAAGGGATTTATTTCATTGAAAAGAACCCACACTTGTCGTAGACAAATGTGGGTTCTTTTCTGGTGGAGGCGAGGGGAGTCGAACCCCTGTCCGAAAACCCATTCACACAACTTTCTACGCGTGTAGTTTATCTATTAGAGTTCCCTCGGCCATCCGCCGGTAAACAGGCTGATGACTTCGGTAGCTTCATTTTACATTTACGGGGCAAAGCTTAGCCGCAAACGTTCACCACTAAAAATGACACTCCAAGTGCGCCCGTGGTCCCTCACACCGGAATGACGCGCCAAATTAGGCGGCGTAAGCTAATTTATTATTGTTAGCGTTTATTTTTAAGTTACACATTTTAAGGTGGTTGTGCGCCACCACGCGCTTATCATGCTTCAAGATCCCCGTCGAAACCTTTACGCCCCCATGAAGATCTTTATTAGTTTATCATAAAGATCTTGAAAAATAAAGGGAATTTGAAAAATTATCGAAATGCAGTCTCTTTTAGGAATTTAATGCATTCTTCAACCCAAATAATGGGCCTTGATTCCATATACTTGGTTTTATAATTGCCGTTGTCATCTTTTGCCGTAGTGCGTTCGTCGCAAAGAGCGAGGCCATGAACGCCGGCGGGGAAAATATGCAGTTCAAAAGGAACTTTTTCCTTAGAAAGAGCAGATGCCATCATAAGAGAATTTTCCACAGGGACTACTTCGTCGCTGGCGGTATGCCAAAGAAAAGTGGGGGGATAATCGGAAGTAACCTGCTTTTCAATAGAGACAAAGTCCAATCGCTCTTGATCTGCATCTACTCCGACTAAATTATTGAAGGAGCCTCGATGGGCAAAAGGACCGGAGGTAATAACGGGATAAGAGAGAATGGCAGCGTTCGGACGCAAAATTTCATTATCACCCAATGCGTCTTTTACAAATTTGTGATTCCAAAAAGCGCCTACCGATGCGGCCAGATGACCTCCGGCAGAAAAGCCGATTACTCCAATTCTTTGAGGGTCGATATTCCACTCCTCTGCATGCTCACGAATGGTTTTGACAGCGCACAGTGCTTCTAAGAGGCAGCGGGGGAAGCCGCAGTCTTCTTTTACAGAATAATGAAGAATGAAAGCGGCCATGTCTTCTGCAATGAATTGAAGAGCGATAGGCTCCGCTTCGCGCTCGGACCGCATGCCATATCCGCCACCGGGAATGACAAGGATGGCAGGGCGTTTGCGGTCTTTAGAATATTCATTAAAATTAGAGGGGAGCAGGCAATTGATATAGGCACGATGGCCGGCTCCGAGATTTAATCCTTCATAGTCTAAATTCAGATCGAATTTGAATGCTTCCATGAGTAGTACTCCTTTATTGATTTCTTTGCTTTAATCTTACTTCCATTTCGCGGGCGGCTTGCTTTTTGGCAATGGTTTCCCGTTTATCATAATTTTTCTTTCCTCGGCAAAGCCCCAGCTCCACTTTAACCCTCGGCCCATTAAAATATAGAGAAAGAGGAATAAGAGTCAGGCCATCTTGCTTGGTTTTGCCAAAGAGCGACATAATCTCCCTTTTATGCATTAAAAGCTTCTTTAAGCGCATGGGATCATGGTTGAAAATATTACCTTGCTCATAGGGGGAGATATGCATTCCATGCACATAAAGCTCGCCATTATCGAATTCGCAATAGCTATCTTTGAGATTGGCTCTGCCTTGGCGGATGGATTTGATTTCAGTGCCGCGCAAAGCAATACCGGCCTCATAGGTGGATAAAACGAAATAATCAAAGGTGGCTTTTTTATTTCTTGCTATATATTTTTTATCTTCTTGCTTCATACTGCTTCTCCTTGTATAATTATAATAACATAACAATAGAAAATGTAAAGGATTTTTGTTAAACTTTTTCATTCCAAAAAAGTCAATTTTAGTGTATAATATAGTTGAAATTTGCAGAAAGGATGCAAGATTGTGTATAAAATTGGCGACCGAATTTTTTATCCCATGCATGGCGCGGGAATGATTGAGAATATAGAACCAAAGATGATCGCAGGTCAAATGCGGGAATACTACATATTGAAACTATTGTGTGGCAATATCAGCGTTATGGTGCCGACGAATAGTTTGAAGATTTCTCTTCGAGATATTATAGAAAAGAAGCAGGCTGAAGAAGTACTTGCGTACTTCAAGAATTGCCAAATTAATAGAAATGCTCCATGGGGTAAGCGCTATAAAGAGAATTTGGAACGGTTGAAAAGCGGAGATCCCTTTGAGGCAGTTGAAGTTATAAAATCGCTGATGCTTCGTGAAAAGGAGACGGGGCTCTCTACCGGCGATCGGCAGATTTTAGTATTGGCCAAAAATATACTTTGTTCGGAATTATCCATTGCGCTTGAACGAGAGATTTCAGATCTTCAAAAGCATTTGCAGGAAATAATCAATGATGAGGTGATGGCTGTTGGGCAAAAATAAATGTGCAGCGGTATTGGTGTGCGCCGGAAGCGGGAAGCGCATGGGGGAGAGCTGTGGCGATAAATTGATGCTGGAACTTTGCGGCAGGCCGGTTGTCTCTTATGTAATTGAGGCTTATGCCAAATGCCCATCAGTTGATTTTATTGTATTGGTAACCCGTGAGTCAATGATGGAGGAATATGATGCGCTTCTTCGGCAATTCGGAAATGATGTTCCTTATGCGATTGTTGCGGGCGGAAAAGAGCGGATGGATTCGGTGATAAACGGCGTCTGCCGAGTGCCGGATCGTTTTACGCATGTAGCAATTGCGGATGGAGCACGTCCCTTGATTCGTTGCGAAGAGATTGAAAAGACGATCAAGGCTGCTTTTAAGGATGGCGCTGCTGTCCTTGGTGCAAGGGTAACCGATACCGTTAAGAAGGTGAGAGGAGATGCTGTTATTAAGACAGTCCCTCGGGAGGATCTTGTGGCAATGCAAACACCGCAGGTGTTTGAGCGTGAAGAGTATCTGATTTGCGCCACTGCGGCAAAAAAGCTGTCAACGAATTTCACCGATGATGCATCCATCTATGAAAAGTTCGGAAAGCGCGTTACTTTTGTAGAAGGGCGGCGTGATAATCTGAAGATCACCGTTCCGGAGGATATTGCAATTATGAGAGCAATTATGGAGGAGAGAAAATGAGAATTGGGCATGGCTATGATGTTCATAGATTGGTTGAAGGAAGAGATCTCATTCTTGGGGGTGTAACCATTCCCCACAATATGGGCCTTCTTGGACATTCCGATGCAGATGTATTGACCCATGCTTTGATGGATGCAATGCTCGGAGCAGCAGGTCTTGGTGATATAGGTCGGCATTTTCCGGATACGGATGAGCAATATCGCGGGATCAGCAGTTTGGCGTTATTAAAGCATGTTTGCTTGCTTTTGAAGGATAATGGATTTTCTTTTGGAAATGCAGATATCACTCTTATTGCCCAAAAACCTAAAATTTCTCCATACATCAAGGCAATGGAGGAAAATCTTTCGAATATTATCGGTTGCTCGATCTCTCGGATCAATGTGAAGGCAACAACCGAAGAGAAGCTTGGTTTTACCGGTGAAGAAAAGGGAATGGCTTGCCATGCGGTATGCCTGCTGAAGGAAAATGATTAAGAAAAAAGAAGCGGATTTTAGATCTTTTGTTGCTTTTGATTTTGAGACAACCGGTCTTGATGCATCTTCAAAAATCATCGAGATTGGTGCTGTAAAGGTGCGGGACGGCTATATGGTGTCCCGCTATTCTACTTTAGTGGATCCGGAAATCAGGATTGATCCAATGATTACCGGTATTACGGGCATTACCAATGAAATGGTGGAAGGAAAACCGACCATTGATGCGTTGATGCCCTCTTTTCATGATTTTTGCGAAGATTTACCGATGGTGGCTCATAATGCTTCTTTTGATTGCCGCTTTTTGCAGCGGGAATCAGAAGCGGCAGGCTATTTTTTTGATAACGAGGTTTTTGATACGCTTAGCTTTGCTCGGCGTGTGCTGCCCAAGCAACCCTCTTATAAGCTTGGGGCATTAACCGCTCTTTTGGGGATTCCTTTGAATGATGCGCATCGTGCATGGTGCGACGCAGAAGCTTGCGCAAGGCTTTATCTGCATTTGAAATCCAAAATTGATTAATACACACCGAAAAATATAAAAATTCAGTCGAAAATGATATTCCTTCATCGATAAAATGATGATAAAATATTGAAAAAGGAGGCGTATCGAAATGATCAAGCATGGCAAATGGATCTGGAATGATGCCGGTGAGAAAATCAACTCCTATATGGATTTTAAGCGAAGCTTTGATGCCCGGGCAGGGCAGGAGCTTGAAATTGAGCTCAGTGTTGACGGAAATTATGCGCTCTACTTAAATGATCACTTTGTTGATAGCGGGCAATATCCCGATTATCCCGAATATAAGGTTTACGATCACCTTAATTTGAAAGAATTTCTTAAAGATGGCGTAAATGAATTGTTGATTCGTGTATGGTGGCCGGGGGTTGATCATTTTTCTTATCGCGCTGAAGCTGCAGGTTTGATTTATGTGCTCTATAGCGGCAACAATTTGATTGCTGCCAGCGATGAGAAAACCTTATGCGCTGAAAATAGTGCTTTTCAAAGCGGAGAAGTACCCAACATTACTGAGCAGCTTGGATTTACCTTTCTCTATAATGCGAAAAAGGAGGGGAAGGAAGTATTTCATGCCGCAAAGATAATCGAAAAAGAAGCCACACTTGTTGAGCGGCCAATTCAAAAGCTTATGATCGGTGAGCGCGCTGTTTCTAAGATTAATAATTATGGCTCTTTTAAGGAGCGCCCCTATGAATATTTCGGACAGCGGATGCAAAATGCGGCTCTTTCGCCAAGATATTGGGGGCCTGATAGCATATGGGATCAGCAAAACGGTACTGTATTTTCCCAAAACGGAGAAGATGGGATTTATTTAATCTTTGATCTTGGAAAAGAGATGGTGGGATATGCGGATTTTGATTTGGAACTCCCTGAGGATGCGCTTATCCTATGCGGCTGGGGGGAGCATCTTCAAGATCTTCGGGTTCGCAGCTTTGTCGGCGGTAGGAATTTCCTCTTTTCATATCATGCGAAGGCTGGGCGCAATCAATTTATGATGCCATTGCGCCGATTAGGCCTTCGGTATCTGCAGCTTCATATCTATGCGCCCTCTGTTCGGGTGTATTATGCCGGAATTCGGCCGACGGATTATCCCCATCAGCCGCATCCGATTCATATCAATGATCTGCTGCATCGCAAAATTTATGAAACCTCGATCGCAACGCTTCACCATTGTATGCATGATCATTATGAGGATTGCCCTTGGCGAGAGCAGGGGCTTTATACAATGGATTCTCGAAATCAAATGCTTTGCACTTATGCAATATATAAGGAGGCTGATTTTGCTAAAGCCTCATTACGCTTGATTGGTCTTTCTGTGCGGGATGATGGCATGGTGGAACTTTGCGCTCCCGCTCGCGTTGCGAGGACGATTCCCTCCTTTACGGCGGCATATTTAATGCAGCTTTGGGATTATTTGGAATATTCCGGAGATGGTGAATTTATTAAAGAGATGCTGCCTTATGCAGAAAAAATTGCCAAGGCTTTTGAGCAGAGGATCGATCCTGATCTCGGCGTATTGCCTTCTTATGCTGATAAAAAATATTGGAATTTTTATGAATGGCAGGATGGCTTGAATGGTCGCGTTTTTGAGGGGCGTACCGAGCCGACTTATGATGCTCCTCTTTGTGGGTTTGTCTCAATGGCATTTCAATCCATGGAGAAGATTTATCGCACCATAGGGGAGGCTTTGAAAGCGGATGAATACCATGCACTTTGGCAAAAATTGAATCTAAATAGCCATAGAATGTTTTGGAATGGTCATTGCTATGATAGTTATTGTACGATTAAAGGGAATGAAAAATATCATCAAGCTGAATTGACGCAAGCGTTGATGATATGCAGTGGTATATGCCCCGAAGAATATCGTGCTGATCTTCGTGCGCTGCTTATGAGCAAGAATGATCTTTATTCCATTACACTCAGTTATAATATTTTTAAGTATGATGCAATTCTTTCAGATCCCCAAAATGTTGATTGGGTAATGGATAACATTGCAAAAGTATGGGGGAATATGCTTTTCAATGGTGCTACGACCTTCTATGAAACAGAGAAAGGCCATTGGGATTTTCATAATGCAGGAAGCCTTTGCCATGGCTGGGCGGCGATTCCTATCTACTACTATCATAAATATGGAAACGTATAAAAAAATCCCTTGCCGATCGGCAAGGGATTTTTGCTATTAAAGCTCACAATTGTTAACTGTTCTGGGGAAGGGGATTACATCGCGGATGTTGCCCATGCCGGTGAGATACATGATGCACCGCTCAAAGCCGAGGCCAAAGCCTGCATGGCGGGTGGAGCCGTATCTGCGAAGATCCAGATAGAAATCATAATCTTCGGGAGAAAGGCCCAGCTCTTTAATGCGAGCTTCCAAAAGCTCAAGATTATCCTCACGCTGGCTACCGCCGATGATTTCTCCAATACCGGGCACCAAGCAATCCATGGCCGCAACGGTTTTTCCGTCTTCATTCAGCTTCATATAGAAAGCCTTGATTTCTTTAGGATAATCGGTTACAAATACGGGGCGCTTGAATACTTGCTCGGTAAGATATCTTTCATGCTCTGTCTGCAGATCGCATCCCCAATATACCTTATAATCAAAAGCATCATTGTTCTTCTCGAGAATCTCAATGGCTTCTGTATAAGTAACATGAGCGAATTCATTGTTAACCACGTTTTCAAGACGCTCAATCAACCCTTTATCAATAAACTGATTGAAGAAATTCATTTCTTCCGGAGCGTTTTCCATAACGTAGCGGATCACATATTTCAGCATGCTTTCAGCCAGCATCATATCGTCTTTCAAGTCTGCAAAGGCGATCTCCGGCTCAATCATCCAAAACTCTGCTGCATGGCGGGTGGTATTGGAATTTTCGGCGCGGAAGGTGGGGCCGAAGGTATAAATATTTTTGAAGGCCTGCGCATAGGTTTCGCCGTTGAGCTGGCCGGATACAGTCAGGTTGGTTACTTTATTGAAGAAATCCTGCGTGTTATCAACCTTTCCGTCATCCTTAAGGGGAAGGTTGTTAAGATCGAGGGTGGTTACGCGGAACATTTCGCCTGCACCTTCGCAATCGCTGCCGGTAATCAGCGGGGTATGGACATACACAAAGTCCCGATCCTGGAAGAATTCGTGGATGGCCATGGCAGCCAAGCTACGGACGCGGAAAACAGCCTGGAATGTGTTGGTCCGGGGGCGCAGGTGGG
>JAZMZQ010000171.1:0-1584 GCA_045586045.1 Eubacteriales bacterium | reverse complement strand
CTCATTTCACTGCCACCGGGTAGGAATGCACAAAGCATTCGTGTGCACATCGTTAGGTCTTTGAAGATGTGCACGCGGATGCTTTTTCTTTATGAAGGAGGATAATGATGAAAAAGGGCTATTTTACCAAAGTGGAAAAAGGATTATGGCTGATTTCAGTTGGGGTAATTCTGGGTTCTTTTCTGCTTTTTGACCGGAATAATTTCCTGACCCTGGTGGCATCGCTGCTGGGGGTAACATCCCTGATTTTTAATGCCAAGGGCAATCCCTTCGGGCAACTGCTGATGATTCTTTTCTCCCTTCTTTATGGGCTGATTTCTTGGGGATTTTCTTATTACGGAGAGATGATCACCTATCTTGGGATGACAGCGCCCATGGCCCTCTTTGCGCTGATTTCATGGCTTAAAAACCCTTATAAAGGGAATCGTGCAGAGGTGGCGGTCAATCGGCTGCGGGGGAGAGAATACCTTTGGATGCTGCTGCTTACCGCTGTAGTTACGATGGTTTTCTATTTTCTATTAAAGATATTAGCCACTGCCAATCTCTTTTTCAGCACCCTTTCGGTTGCAACCAGCTTCATCGCTGTCTATCTTACCTTTCGCAGAAGCCCTTATTTTGCGCTGGCTTATGCTTCCAATGATCTTGTATTAATCATTCTGTGGCTGATGGCTGCCAAGGCGGATCGCTCTTATATCTCTGTAATTGTATGCTTTCTTGCTTTTTTGATCAATGATCTTTATGGCTTTATCAATTGGCGGCAGATGCAAAAGCGGCAAAAGGCTTGAAAAGAGCAAAAAAATGGGATATAATATCTAAAAATAAACGATAAAGGAATCGATAGCGATGTTTGATGCAGAGCGTATAAAAAACGAGTGTGTGGAATGGATTCGGGCCTTTTTTGAGAAAAACGGAAAAGGCTGCAATGCGATTGTCGGAATCTCCGGCGGAAAGGATAGCTCCATTGCCGCCGCCCTTTGCGTGGAGGCCTTGGGGGCAGAGCGGGTGATCGGCGTATTGATGCCTCAGGGAGAGCAGCATGATATTGATATGGCATATCTGCTGGTAGATCATTTGGGAATCAAGCGGTATGAAGTCAATGTCAAGGCGGGAGTAGATGGGATTTTGGAGAACCTGCCCAAGGATCTTGAAATTACGCCTCAGGCGAAGCAGAATCTTCCGCCCCGTATTCGGATGGCAACCCTTTATGCAGTCTCCCAAAGTTGCAACGGGCGTGTCTGCAATACCTGCAATCTTTCGGAAGATTGGGTGGGCTATTCCACCCGCTATGGGGATTCGGTAGGGGATTTTTCGCCTCTTTCCTTCCTCACCGTGACCGAAGTGAAGGAGATCGGCCGCCTGCTGGGCTTACCTGCCGAATTGGTGGATAAGACCCCCATCGATGGCCTTTGCGGCAAGACCGATGAAGAGAATCTGGGCTTTACCTATGCAGAGCTGGATCGCTATATCCGCACCGGCGAGATCGAGGATGCGGCCAAAAAGGAAAATATCGACCGCCGCCACGCTCAAAATCTCTTTAAGCTGGAATTTATGAAGTCGGAGGCCAAGCGGTCTTAGGAAGACAAC
>JAZMZQ010000170.1:0-10408 GCA_045586045.1 Eubacteriales bacterium | reverse complement strand
ATCCGAAAGGAAAAGGGGATTCTCCAAGAAGAGTTTGCCAAAGCTATGGGCGTATCTCGGCAAACAATCAGTTCTTTGGAGAACGGACGCTACAACCCTTCCATTCTTTTAGCCCATAAAATTGCAACATTCTTTGGGATGACCATAGAAGAGGTCTTCATTTTTGAGGAGGAATAATATGAAGAAAAAAGATATTGTTTTTGGTGTACTCTGGCTTTTGCTTGGTCTTGTTTTGACCGTTCTGTGCTGTCTGGAAACCTTGGATGAATATTGGAGCGGTATCGGCTCTGCTTTGATGGTCGTTGGTATTGTGCGTCTGCTCCGCAGTTACCGTTTGAGCAGGAGTGAGACTTACCGAGAAAAAAGAGAAGTTGCCGAAACAGATGAACGATTACACTTTATCCGCAACAAGGCTTGGGCTTGGGCCGGTTACTTGTTTATTATCATCTGTGCCTTAAGTACCATCGTTTTCAAACTTTTGGGGCAGGATTTGCTTTGCATGGTTTTTGGCGGCGCTGTTTGTCTGATGCTGGTGCTGTTTTGGGTCTGTTTCTTTATTCTGAAGAAAAAGTATTAATGCCATTATAAAAGATGCGATATGGATATCTAAATCGGTGCAACTTGCCATAAAAAACCGATACCCTTTTGGGTATCGGTTTTTTAATTGTCGCGGTCGATGGCGGACTTTAAACCGGCGCCCTTCGGTCTTGTTTGCTCTTGTTCTGCTTTACAAACAGATGCCTTTTTGTATAATAGCGGAGGATTTCATGAGTATTGTAAATAAGAATGAAAACGGCGAATATGTACTGGTAGGTAATTATGATATTAATACTGTTTATCTTAGAGAACCAGAACCGGAACATACCCATCAATTTATTGAATTGGTCTATACTCAAAGCGGAAAAGGCATTCACAAGATTAACGGTAGGGAGTATCATGTGAAGAGTGGGGATATTCTTATTGTTAATTTTCATTGCCGTCATGCAATTACGCCGATCGAGAATTTAAGATATGTTGATATTATGCTCAAGCCCGAATATGTAAATGATACGTTAAGGGGAACAGAAGATATTTTTTTATTACTTCAATTGGGGGATTTTTCTGCTCTTTCATCTCGCATTATAAAGGATAATCTTCTGCTGCATTTTGAAGGCAAAGAAAGAAAAAGAATAGAGTTTTTGCTGGAATGGACAGGAGATGAGCAAGCAAAAGATGCACCCGCAAGCGATTTGATCCTGTATTCGGCGCTTAGGATGCTTCTGAGCCTTGTTTTTCGAAAAATGGCAGAAAATCAAAATGTGCGGATTACATTGAACGATCATCTTCTCGATTATATGAAACAAAACTGCGCCAACAGATTGATCATAAAGGATCTTGCTGCCAAATGCGGCTATACTGCAGAGCATTTTTCAAGGATGTTCAAAGAATATACCGGAAAAACTCCTGTTTCCTATATGATGGAATGCAGAATAAACAAAGCTAAGGAGCTTCTTATTAAAACTGATCAATCAATTGATACAATCATGTTTGAATGCGGATTTTCAAATAGAACCGCATTCTTCAAAAAATTCTCAGAAATGGAAAAAACAACGCCGTTGCAGTTTAGAAAAAATCAAAAATAAATACTTTTTTTGTCAGTAAATTCACTTGTTTTCGTGATAGCTCCAATAATATAATTGAATAAACCCTATTATATTTTGGAGGTATAAAATGAAAAACTATGATATAGCAGCCTACATATGGCCCGCTTATACCGGCAAAGAGCCTAAGACACGCATCTTCTGGCCGGAGGGGAATGGCGAATGGGAGACGGTACGGGCAGCAAAGACCCTTTACCCCGAGCATAAATGGCCCCGCGTTCCTCTTTGGGGGTATACGGAGGAGGCGGATCCCTATGTGATGGAGGCACAGATCAATGCTGCCGCTGATCATGGGGTGAATGTTTTTATCTATGATTGGTACTGGTTTGATCAGCAACCTTTTCTGGAGCAGTGCCTCAACGAAGGCTACCTTAAGGCCCGCAACAACGATCGAGTGAAATTCTTTTTAATGTGGGCAAACCATACTGCCGATTCGCTTTGGGATCGCCGCACAGCGCATCTGCACACCCCCATATGGGACGGAGCGGTGGATCGCAGAAATTTTGAGATCATTGTGGATCGCACCATCGAAAAATATTTTTTTCAGCCTTCTTATTATAAGATTGATGGTAAACCGGTGTATATGCTCTTTGATATCCCTAATTTTATTCGTGGAATGGGCGGGGTGGAAGAGGCTTTGGATGCCTTGCAATATTTCCGCAATAAAACGAAAGAGGCAGGCTTTCCCGGAATGGAACTTTTAACCAGTCTGCGGGATGATGCTTTTCGTGATCGCAAGCTAAACGAGGACTATGATATTCGCCGTTTTATGAATGAAGCCTTCGACGGCTGCACCCACTATAATTTTTACGATTATGCCAAGATGAACCGCTCCTATCCTGAAATCTTAGAGGATGTGAAGGCAGAATGGAAGAAGATCGAGGAACAAATGGATCCGCATTTTTATCCTCATGTTTCCTTGGGATGGGATAATTCCTTGCGGTTTGAAGGGCCACATAGAAAGTGGATTTGCTACGATAATACCCCCGAAAACGTGCAAAAGGGCTTTGAATTGGCAAAGGAATACATCGATTCTCATGAGCTACCTGCCCCGCTGGTGGTGGTCAACAGCTGGAACGAATGGACAGAGGGCAGCTATTTGCAACCGGATGATCTGAATGGCTACGGTTATCTTGAAGCGGTTAAAAAGGTTTTCCTAAATAACAAATAAGTAATGTGGCATCTTCTTTTTAATACACTTTTCCTAAAAAACAAACGATATCTTTTTCGGTGCAACGTGCCAAAAGAATCCCATACACCATTAGGTGTGTGGGATTTTTTCTGTTTTGTGGTGTCAATGGACTTGAACCGGCGACCTTCGGTCTTATTCGCTTGACGACGTGCAAAGTTGGTTGACAAAAACAACCTTTTATGATATAACCGCAATCAAGAACAACTGGTGGAAAGCAAAATGACGTTTTTCAAAGGAGCAAAGCAATGAAAAAAATCATTTCTAAAAAGAATCCTATCATCCCCGGTCTGGGGGTTTGCGATCCGCACATTCACATTTTTAATGACAAAATGTATTTATATGCCTCCCACGATGCCCGCCCCGATACACGAAAATTTTGCATGAACGATTGGCAGATATGGTCCTCCCCCGATGCAATTGAATGGACCCTTGACTGCGTTGTTCGGCCCGAAGACTTCTTCATGGGAGCCTCCAGCCACTGCTGGGCGGTAGATGCCGCCGAGCGGAACGGAAAATACTACTATTACTTTTCCGATGGGAGCAGCAGAATAGGTGTAGGCGTTTCCGATCGTCCCGATGGGCCCTTCAAGGACGCACTCGGACACCCGCTTCTGGACGGAACCGTTACCACAACCAGAGAATATGACCCTACGGTTTTCAAAGATGACGACGGAGAATACTACCTTGTTTTCGGCGGTCCTGCTTGGTGTTACGGTGAGGGTTGCGGGTATTTTATCGCTCGTCTCAATGAGGATATGATCTCCTTTGCCGAGACACCCAAAAAGCTGGAGCTTGACCACTGCGGCGACGATAAGGCATCCCTCAACAAATTCAACGGGAAATATTACCTCAGTTACGGCGGCTTCTATGCCATTGCAGACAGCGTTTACGGGCCATACCGCTTTATCGGGCATACTGCGTCAACCATTGATCACAGCAGTTTCTTTGAATGGAACGGCCAACTTTTCCAAGCAATCACCGTAAAGGAACAGGAATACTACCGTTCAAGCGGTCTTTGCTATGTTCATATCAGGGAAAACGGCGAGCTGGTTACCGATCCGCTGATTATCGAGTACGGCGTCGGTCAATATGATTCCGATTGGAACCGAATCGAAGCCGAATGGTATATGAAGGGAGAAAACGTCGAAAAGGTTGAAAACAAAAATCTCTGCGGATTCTGCGTTGCCTGTGCAGAGAAAGCAACCCTTACCTATCCGAAGATTCGAAACCTGTCCGACAAGATCGGATTTTCCCTTGATTACTACTGCGTTGGCGGCAAGGCCACCATCGACGTTATGGCAGGCGGAGTAAACGGACGGTTGCTCGGAACCATCTGCATTGAGCGGCCGACCGATTCCTTTGAATGGTACTGCCGTCGCAATGACTTTTTCCATTTTGACGCACCGCTTAACGATGTAGAAGACCTCTGCCTCATCCTTAAGCCGGAGAAAGGTGCAACGCTTTGGGTTTCCGAATTCCACTTTCTAAAAGCAGCAGAATCATGCCTCTTTTGCTTAAAATGACGGCATCTGTTTTGGCATCACGTTCCAACACTACGCACCGAAAAAAATCGGCGCAAAAAACCGAAACCTCAGCGGTTTCGGTTTTTTGCGCCTTATTTTGATATGAAACTCAAACGATATCCTAAGCCAAAAACGGCAAGGGAAATCCATGCAGATATATTCTGCGATTACTTATTTAGTTCTCTGATTTTTTCTTTTTTATGACTACAAAGATAATAGAAGCACTTACAAGCACTACAGCAGCAATCGAAATCCACAGCCAAGTCAGGTTGTTGGAATCATCCCTTATATCGGTCGTGATTACCTTAATTTCCGGTTCTTGCGCTTCTCTGACAGCATAGACAGCAAAGGGCGAGAAATGGTAGGCTGAAAATGTTGTATAGAGTTGTGATTGATCCTCGGACAGGCTGACTTCACCAAAACCGAGATCTGCCACATTCAAGTTCGCGTAATCGTCATCGGGAAGATGCAATGCTATATATTGAATTCCGTCCGTGTCATCAAACGGCGATCCCGACAAGCCCAATGTTCCGAGATCGAATGTCTGCGAAACAGTACCGATTTTCTCTCTTTTGCCGTCGTTATCCGCAAAAAGCGCTTCACCGTTACCCGACCGCAGCGTAATATCATTTGCTCCGATCAAATAAACATCGTACTTTTTATCGGGAGATAAATCGAACCCGTCAAGATTAACATCGGGTGTAACAGAGCCGAGATATCTTGAACCAATGGTAGGTGCGTTCGTTGGAGTAAGATCCTCGTAAAGCTCAATCAGACCTTCATTGATCATACCTGACGGCTTTCCTTCATGATATAAAACCATCATGTGAGTTCCATCCGCATTTGTATAGGAAACCGGAGTATTATATAGGACTCCGTCTATACGGACAAATTCATCCTCTGTCTGCTTAAGATTTGTCCGAAATCCGTCTTTCTCCTTAAACTGCGAGGTTGACATATCAAAATCCCGCAGCACGCCGTCTGACAAGCGGATCATCGGAAGCACGGAGCCTTCTCCGTTGTATTTACCGATACAATATTTTTCGCCGTCAATCAAAACAAATTCGCCGGAACGATATTCTGTGCCATTGGTATGGGTATAAATGGCATTTGCAAGTGTTGAAGAGCCAAAGTGATTTGCAGAAATATTTTTCTCCGGTTCAAGCAGGGAAAGGATGGGGTCAAGCCCGATCTTTTGATTCGTAACCGCGAGAGAAGCATCGGTAGGAACATCGATCCCTTCCGCAGGGCGAAACGTAACATTTTCCACCCCTGCGTTCTCATCGATCTTTACAGCAACCCCATTCAACTTTTGAACTGTTTTGCCATCTGCGAGCTTCTCTCCGCAGCCTTTACAGTAAGTGTCGCCTGTATATCCTTCTTGATCAACGGTTGCAGAAACTGCATTCTTGATCTCCGTTCCGCCGGTATGGTTTGAAGGATCTTTTTTGCCGGTCGTATTCCCGCACGAACAAGCGGAAGGCGCCACACAGGTGGCCTTAGAATAATTGTGGACATGTTGTGCGCTTCGTGTTTCTGCGTAAAGGCAGTCCTCGCACCAGCGCTCCTCGGTACCATCGCTGTTTTTACTCCAGGATGTAAAATTGTGGGGTTCCGAAGCTACGAAAATATGACCACACCAGCACTTGATCCTGTGAGTGGCAGCATCTATCTTCTCACCATATCCCTCCGGGCTTTGGTGATTGTTGGGGTTTGTACTGCCGTATGTAGTTCCGCAACCCTCGCAGATCGCGTTATATTGGCAGGTTGCATTTCCGCCGTAATGCTCATGAACCGTGCTGAATTCGCACACACTACAACGATACGGATACCGGCTAAAGTCATGAGCCCCGTAACCACTGCACTCTGACTCGGAGGTAATGCTGCAATTCTCATCAGCACAAGCGTGCCAATGATGTGTATCATTGGCCGTCCAAGTGCCGGACCAGGAATGAGAATGCTTTGTTACAGCAAATGCCGCTATAGGCATCAGGCTTATAATCAAGCAAACAGTGATGAACCATAAGACGGCTTTTTTCATAACGAAACCTCCTTTTACATTTCTCCGTAAAATTCTTATTTACAAAATAGATTATAGCACACAATCGTGAAAAAAGAAAGGGAGTAGCAAGCTATGTCAAGAATTCCAACGGACAGATTCTACTCGCCGTTTCTCAATGACACACTTGAATATTGGGGATAAGAAGATTTTCTTTTACGGCTTTCGACAAGTCTTTCCTTTCGTTTTATTGACTTTCTTATTACAATATATTATACTATTTTAGTAAATAATATGGTAGACAAAGAGGCGACACACCATGGATACGCTGCACACCGGCATCATCGCTTTACTGCGAAGTGCCTTGAATAATGAAAAACTTGATTTGCCGGAATCTTTTGATTTTGAAGCGGCTTTAGATTTCATCAACATTCATCAATTGACCGGCTTAGCGCTTCAAGGCGCCACTCTTTGCGGAATCCCCAGAAATCATCCTGCGATGATCCAAATGACGCGCACTTTTTGCCGAATTCTTCAGCAAAGCAGAAAGCAAACGAAAAAGCTGCAGGAAGTTTTCGAACGTTTGGACCATCATGAAATTGATTATCTTCCCTTTAAGGGATCCATTCTCAAATTTCTTTATCCTCGGCCAGACTATCGCCTGATGGGAGATGCGGATATTCTGATCCATCCGGAGCAATATCCTAAAATTCGCCCGATTCTTTCCGCGCTTGGAATGAAGCCTACCAAAGAGACCGATTATGAATTGGTCTGGCAGCATCCCGATCTGACCTTAGAGCTGCACAAACGGCTGATTGCCACCCATAATAAAGACTATCACGCTTATTACGGCGATACTTGGCCCGCCTTTTGCAAAAAGGGGGCAGGCGCCTCCTATCTGCTGCAGGAAGAGGATCATTTTATTTATCTACTGGTACATTTTGCCAAGCATTATAGAGAAGGATCCATTTCCGCAAAAAATATTTGCGATTTTTATATCTGCAAAAAAGCTTGGAGAGGCATGGATGAATCCTATATCTCCGCGCAGCTGAAAAAATTAAATTTACTTACCTTTTACAGAAACATTCAAGATTTGCTCGATGCTTGGTTTGAAGGAAAAGCCTTCACAAAAGAAGCCGAAGCCATCACCTTAGTCGCCTTTCAAGGGGGAATCTATGATTATGAAAAATCCGAGATGGTATCTTCCTTGATCAAGCTTGAAAAAGAACCTTCGTCTTTCAAAAAAGGCGGCCGAGGCTGGTTATTCAGAAGATTTTTTCCACCCATCGAAATCATGGAGTGCTCTTATCCGATTGTGAAAAAGCTTCCGCTTTTACTCCCGCTTTTTTGGGGTATTCGCCTGATCAAAATGATTTTTTGCGATCCGAAGCGGGTGCTGCTTGGGCTCTCTCGCACCAAAGCGGTAAACAAGCTTGGCAGCGATGCCCTTTCTTATTATGAAGATCAGCTGCATGCAGTAGGGCTGGATTTCAATTTTGATCAATAAGCTTGTTCTTCAAGATCAAAAAGCCTTCCTTGATGCACAACCTTCCGGCATGAAGCAGAGAATCCGGCCTTCTGATTCGGCAGCGAAGCATCAATCGCCGGATGCGGCAAGATTTTTTCTGCGCCTCAATATATCGGTTCAATACTTTTATCAAGCGCGTTCCCAGCCGCTCATTGCCGAATAATGCGCGCTCTTTCACCTCTCTCCCTGCCAAGGCAGAATAGAGAGAAAGCAATAAGTAGATATGGCTTCCCACCTTATCCCTCTTTGCAAGCCGCGCCGCATTCCGCCAGTCTTCCTCTTGCATCTGCGGCAAAAGAAGCCGCAGATCCATGATCCAGCAAGCGACAAACGCCTGAGGATCGGGCTTCGTCAACGCGCGAAAAAAGCGCTTGCTGATCGCAAGAAAAACAGATGCCGAAGCAGGGCAAAGAAAGGATACATTCCCTCGCTTGAGTTCTTTTGCGCTTTGCCATGCAGGATCATCCTCTGCTACGGATGCGATCAATATCTGCCGCATCACGCCCTGCCGCGCTACAACAAGCGCCGGATATTCTTCTATCTCAAATCCGGCGTTTCGAATGATGCAAACCGCTTGCTTGAAATCCCGATGCCGCACCCCCACAAATGTTTGCCAAAGATGCCGCTGAGGAGCGTCAGGATTTTGCATATAGAGCGCTGTATCGTCCATGAGCAGTATCGGAATATTGGCAGCGTTCAATCGGGCGCCGATGGCGCATACGCCGGATATCATCCCCGAATTCAAGGTATGGACATATTTAATGATTCCCCTTAACCTTGGTACAACCTGCTCCGGAACGCCGCTGAATTGATTGATTAGCCCCGCAGCGGCAGCCATGCAAGAAATTTGAGATAAAAGAGCCTCAAAATCCACAGAGGAAAACCATTCTTTTAATGCTTCGGGGCAGATAGAATCCTCGCTGTATATTTTTATGAGATTTCGGGAAATATCATCCAACCCGCTTAAATAAAGAAGTTCCTTCTGCATCATTACACGCTCCTTTCTCAAACCATTATATCAATTCATAAAGAGACAGGCAAGAATAATTTACGAATTTGGAGAAAACGAAAATGCCTTCAAAGATTCTTTTAACCGATTACTTTCGTGCCATAGAGCGGCATTTGGAAAAAACGAATAAAATGCCGCCCTATCATTTTCGCGTTCGCATTTGCGGTGATTTGATTGAACTTCGGTTCCCTACAAAAGAGCTGGAGCAAACAGGGCGCAGCAGCCTTTCCGGCTTCATTACGGAAGAAACCGGCGAGCCGGATGCAGCTTTCTTTTATTGGTATGATCGTTGCGATGATTATCTCCCTGCCGGAGAGGGGGAACATTCCTCTGTCTGGAAAAGCAACGATGAAACCGGCAGCTTGATGATCGGTACAGACCGAGACGTTTTGATGGGGCTGGATTTTGCGCGCAAGCGCTTTTATTCCGCTCAACCTCAGCCGGAGGAAGAATGGCAGTTGGCCTGCCGCCATAGCATGGTGAATGCCTTTGCTTTTTGGGCCAAGCATTCCGATAAACTGCTGCTTCATGCAGCAGCGGTAGGCTATCATGGTGAGGGCGTTTTGGTTGTTGGGCGCGGAGGCCGTGGAAAATCCACCTTTGCTGTCTCCTGCCTGACCGAAGGCTTGGATTTTGTATCCGATGATTATACCCTTATTACTGCTTCCGGAGAATTGGAGGCAATGCCTCTTTATTCCTGCGTCGGGGTGCGGCAAGATATGTGTGAAAAGCTCCCCGAATTAGGAAAGCCTTCCGCCATGGTATTGGGCAAGCCTCTCTTTGAGATCAACGGGGATCGCTATTGCCCTAAATTAAAAATCAAAGCCATTATTATGCCGCTTGTGGCCGGAGATGCGGAGCCTTCCATTTATCCCATTTCCAAAAATAATGCCATGGCGCAGCTGATCAGCTCCACCATTTCTCAATTGGAATCCAGGCATGATACCGCTTTGATTAAAAAAATGTCTGCTCGCCTTGCCGATTTGCCGGTATATGAAATGCGGATGAGCACCGATCTTATTAAAAACCCTGCATTTTTATGTAGGTTTATAGAAAAGGAGATTCAAAAAAATGTTTAAGCTGAACGAGGAAAAAATGTTCTACGACATGGCCGAGGGCCAAGCAATCGTCATCAACTTCACATCCGGTATGTATTACGGCACCAGCTCTCTGGGCTCTGCTGTTTTGGATGCTTTTCTTGCCGGCGCTTCCAAAGAAGCTGTATTGGCGGCAATAAAGGCTCTGCCCGGCTGCCCTGAAGATATGGATGCGCAATTAGATGCATTTATTCAAGAGCTGCTCAAAAAAGAAGTTGTTGTCGCAGACGATGCAGAAGGCAGCGATGCAGCTGCCATTGATGCTTCCGCCTTGACCGATGGTTTTGCTCTGACTGTAGATGAATTTACAGAGGTGCAGGATTTGATTATGGCAGACCCTGTCCATGATGTGGATGTTGAGCAGGGCTGGCCCATCCTCAGCGAATGATGATGCCGAGAGTTTCTGTCCTGATTCCAACC
>JAZMZQ010000169.1:0-3721 GCA_045586045.1 Eubacteriales bacterium | reverse complement strand
ACCGCAGCCGGAAGGCCCCAATATTGCCACAAAATCGCTCTTTCTGAATTGAAGATCAATTCCTTTGAGGGCGTGAACGGCATTTTCGCCTAATGCATAGGTTTTTTTGATGTTTTTCAGTATGAGCAAAGATAATCGCTTCCTTTTTTTGGAATTTTATTTCATTATACCATAATTATATAAGAAAACAAGGAAAAGAAAATGAATAAACTATAAACATTATCGCCATAAAAAGGAAAAAAATATACCGCAGACAAACTGAAAATATTCATTTTGTAGGATATTGATTTTTTGAAGCAGTTATAATATAATAAGAGCATTGAATTTGAAAGGATGATTATAATGCGTATTAAGGTGGCAATTGCAGGCTATGGGAATCTGGGCCGCGGAGTGGAAGCGGCGGTAAAGCGCAGCGAGGATATGGAGCTGGTGGCTCTTTTTTCCAGAAGAGATCCTGCGTCCATTAAGACCTGTACGGGCGTGCCTGTATATCGAATGGAGCAGGCTCTTGAGATGAGAGAACAAATCGATGTATTGATTCTTTGCGGCGGCTCTGCCAATGATCTGCCGGAGCAGACTCCTGCCATGGCGGCTCATTTTAATGTGATCGATAGTTTTGATACCCATGCCAAGATCCCCGCTCATTTTGAGAAGGTGGATGAAGCGAGCAAAAAGGCAGGGAAGATCAGCATCATTTCGGTGGGCTGGGATCCCGGTATGTTTTCTTTGAATCGGCTTTACGGCCAAGCCATCCTGCCCCGTGGAAAGGATTATACCTTCTGGGGAAGAGGGGTCAGCCAAGGCCATTCCGATGCGATCCGCCGCATCGAAGGGGTAAGAGATGCCCGCCAATATACCATCCCCGTGGAGGAGGCGCTCCAAAAGGTGCGCGCAGGGGAGAATCCCGATCTCTCCATCAGAGAGAAGCACACCCGCGAATGCTTTGTAGTGGCAGAAGAGGGGGCAGACCTTGCGCGGATCGAGCGTGAGATCGTAACCATGCCCAATTATTTTGCCGATTATGATACCACGGTCCATTTTATCTCCCAAGAGGAGCTGGATCGGGATCATAAAGGAATTCCCCATGGCGGAATGGTCTTCCGCAGCGGCACCACCGGCCTTGAGGATGCGCATCATCATATTATCGAATATCGCTTGCAGCTGGATTCCAATCCGGAATTTACCGCAAGCGTATTGGTGGCCTATGCCAGAGCGGCGTATCGGCTCAATCAAAGAGGGGAGAAGGGCTGCAAGACGGTTCTGGATATTGCGCCCGCCGATCTCCATCCTGCCGACGGCGCTGCTTTGCGTGCATCGCTTTTGTGATCGCAGAAGATTGGAAGGTGAAAGTGATGAAGGGTATAACACGAAAAATTGCAATGGCTGCGGTTCTGACCGCCTTGGTCTGCATATCTACTATGATTGTCAAGATCCCGTCGCCTCTAAAAGGATATATCAACTTAGGCGATTGTATGGTTTTGCTTTCCGGCTGGATTTTGCCGCCGGTTTATGGCTTTCTTGCGGCAGGCCTTGGATCGGGCCTTGCGGATCTCTTTTCCGGCTATGGCATCTACGCTCCTGCTACTTTTTTGATTAAAGGCATCATGGCGTTGATCGCTTATGGATGTGCCTATATTTTGAGCAAAAAGACGAAACCTACCTTTGCGAAGATCATGGGCGGTCTTTTGGCTGAAGGATTTATGATCTTGGGATATTTCTTCTTTGAAGGAATTCTTTATGGTTTTTCCCCTTCTTTGGTCAATATTCCTGCCAACGGTATTCAAGGAGCAGTTGGGCTATTTATAGGAATTTTTCTGATCAAAATTATTGATAAAAAATTAGGGAAAATGCTTTAATTAAAATGCTTGCAAATCGGAAAGAATTATGTTATTCTTTTTACATTGCGAATAAAAGGGAGTAGCTTGCGGCAAAAAGCTGTAGCAACGGCGTCAATACGGCTCAAAAGAGCCCGCTGTTTCTTTAGAAAGCGAGACTTTTATTGCAGAGATTTTCTCTGCAATAAAAGTCTTTTTTTATAAAAAAGAAGGAGAAAAAACATGGAGATTCTTTACAAAAACCTATTAGAATTCGGCATGGGCGAGATTGTCATGATTTTGATCGGCTGTGTGCTGATCTATCTTGCAATCGCCAAAGAGATGGAGCCCACCTTGCTTCTGCCGATGGGCTTTGGCACCATTTTGGTCAATATTCCTTTTTCCGATGCGTTGGCCGGCCCCATCAAAGAGCTTTATCACGCAGGTATTGCCAATGAACTTTTCCCCCTGCTGCTCTTTATCGGGATCGGTGCCATGATCGATTTCGGCCCGTTGCTTTCCAATCCTAAATTGATGCTCTTCGGCGCTGCAGCGCAGTTTGGTATCTTCTTTACCTTGGCCATGGCGCGGATGTTCTTCCCCGAGATTGATGCCGCTTCCATTGCGATCATCGGCGCAGCCGATGGCCCTACCTCCATTGCGGTGGCCAATACCCTCGGCTCTCAGTATGTAGGCGCGATTACAGTTGCTGCTTATTCCTATATGGCGTTGGTGCCCATTATTCAGCCCCCTGTAATTAAGGCGCTTACCACGAAAAAAGAGCGGCTGATCCGCATGCCCTATGAGCAAAAGAATGTTTCTAAGCTGACCCGTGTGCTCTTCCCCATTATTATTACCATCGTTGTCTCTGCCGTCGTGCCTCAGGCTACTGCTCTGATCGGCTTTTTGATGTTTGGTAATCTGATCCGTGAGTTCGGGGTGCTGGATTCCCTTTCTGAGACTGCTCAGAAGGTTCTTGCCAACCTGATCACCATTTTCTTGGGAATCTCTGTGGCGTTCAATATGACTGCCGCTCAGTTCCTGAAGATCGATACCCTTTTGATTCTGGGCCTTGGGCTGATCGCTTTTGTGGTGGATACTGCAGGCGGTGTGCTCTTTGCGAAATTCCTCAATCTCTTCTTGAAGACCAAGATCAACCCCATGATCGGCGCTGCCGGAATCTCTGCATTCCCCATGAGCGGCCGTATTGTGCATAAAATGGGCCTGCAGGAGGATCCTCAAAACTTCCTGCTGATGCATTCCATCGGTGTCAATGTATCCGGCCAGATCGCATCGGTGATTGCCGGCGGTATTATTTTGAATTTCTTTGCATAAGGAGGGAGAAAAATGTTTCATACAATCGTTGCATTATCAAGCCAAGCAAATAAAATCAACATTGATTTTGAGCCCTCCCGCTTTGTGGATATGCTGGGATATATGGGCAAGGGAATGATTGTGATCTTTGTAATCATCGGTGTCATTATCCTGACAACCTTGCTGATTAATAAAATCTTTTCCAAGAAAAAATAAAGGCTTCAAAAGGCGGTAAAAACTTCGGTTTTTACCGCCTTTTTATTGAAATATAAGTCTATGTATGGTAGAATAACCTTAAACAAAGGTGAAAATGAAAATGATTGCGGCGTTAGCCGCAGCAGAGCAACGCTCTGCAAAGAACTCTTGCCACCCTAAGCAAACACGAATAATCCGAACCTGCCTAAAATGGCATGATTTCAGCGCTTTTTAGTTTATCGAAGGTTTGTAGGCGACAGCCTTACAAACTTCTCTGCACCAAAAATCATCTGAAATTCTGCTCATTTTAAGGTCGAAGAATTTTAAGGGAGCGGATTTTTGGGTTTGCAAGGCATAAAACGCAGTTAATCCTACCGGATTAACGAGTATTTTAACAC
>JAZMZQ010000168.1:0-18918 GCA_045586045.1 Eubacteriales bacterium | reverse complement strand
TCACCTCTTCGGTGCATAGAATAGCACCGAAGAGGTGATGTTTTTAATGGAAAAGGAACAGCAAGTTGCAGGAAACCATCTTTTGAGCCTTGAAAATCGGCAGCAGCTGCGGGCTACGGGCGTGCTGGATGTGGATAGCTTTGATGAGCGGGCAGTCGTGCTGCTTACCAATCTGGGCGTACTTACAATAGAGGGAGAGGATCTGCATATCAATCAGCTTAATGTGGCTAATGGGGATATTGCCATCGAGGGCGCAGTGGAGCGCATGACCTATACCGATCTGAAAGGAAAAAGCGGCGGCGGGATGTTGGGCCGTCTTTTCCGCTGATGGAGACCTATCTTTCTCAGCAGGCGGTTGCTTTTTTATGGTCGGTGGTGCTGGGCGCGGCCATCGGGGTGGTTAACGATTGCTTTCGGGTCGGCAGAATCCTTTGGAAAAAGGGGGCAGTATGGGTCTTTTTTGAGGATCTGCTCCTCTTTTTCATCGGAGCGGTGCTGACCTTTATTTGCCTTGCTTTGACCAACTATGGGCAGGTGCGCTTATTTCTGCTGTTGGGGGAGCTTCTGGGCTTTTTGCTTTATTTTCATACCCTTGGCGTCTTTGTAACGGCGGCGGCAAGGCTGCTCTCTCGTTTTTTTCGGTGGATTGGCAGGGGATTCGCATGGATTTGGGTCCGTTTTTGGGGGATTTTGATAAAAATTATGAATTTTTCAAAAAAACCCTTTATTTTTCTCTTCAAATGGTTTAATATAGTAATGATTGATTACGAAAGGAGGAAAGCGACCCATGGCAAAGAGAGCAAAGAAACTGAATCCCGCCATTAGATTTCTGCTGGTGGTGGCCTTCCTCTATATTGCAGGTACTTTTATTACCAATATTGTAAAAATCCAGATGCAGATCAGTGAAAAGAAGCAGGAGCTTTCCGAGACCAATGCCAAAATTACCGCTCAGGAAGTGAAGAATGAAGAGCTGAATAATCAGCTCAATGCCAAGGTTGATTATGCTTATGTGGAGAAGATCGCCAGAGAGCGTGGCTTTGTGGATGAAGGCGAAATTGTCTATGATAATATTACCGATGAATGATTCCGAAAAGTGCTGTTTTTCGGAATCATTTTTTTGTGGATTCGCAGATCCTTCTATTGACAATTTTTGTATATAATAGTATAATAAATAAAACCTATGATTATATAGTATAATCAGACAGATCAGAAAGGAATCGCTCATGAACAATACTTTGAAAAACGCGCTTGTTTATCAAAACGGTAAGATGCAGAAGATGGATTTCTCCTTTGCATCGGCCGATGCGTCTTTTCTTGGGGCTGAGTGTTTCCAAAATCGAAATATTGCGGTATTTCCCGGTTTTTGCGATGTGCATGTGCATTTTCGTGAGCCGGGATTTTCTTATAAAGAGACCATTGCAAGCGGATCGGCTGCGGCCGCGGCAGGGGGCTATACCGATGTCTGCACCATGCCGAATCTGAATCCGGTGCCCGATTGTGCGGAGCATCTGAATCAGCAGCTGGAGCTAATCAGGAAGCAAGCGACCATCGGGGTGCACCCATACGGCGCAATCACCATCGGTCAGGCAGGGGAGGCCCTTGCAGATCTTGAAGGAATGGCGGAAGGAGCCATTGCTTTTTCGGACGATGGAAAAGGCGTGCAGGATGAGGCTATGATGCGGGCGGCAATGATCCGCGCAAAGGCGCTTGGGAAAATCATTGTGGCCCATTGCGAGGATAACAGCCTGCTTCGCGGCGGCTATATCCACGACGGCCCTTATGCCAAGGCCCATGGCCATAAGGGCATCTGCTCCGAAAGCGAGTGGGGCCCGATTGCAAGAGATCTCAAACTTGCCAAGGAGATCGGCTGCGCCTATCATGTCTGCCATATCTCCACCAAAGAGAGCGTAGAGCTGATTCGAAAGGCAAAGGCAGAAGGGGTGGATGTAACCTGCGAGACGGCTCCCCACTACCTGCTGATGAACGATAGCATGCTTCAAGAGGATGGCCGCTTTAAGATGAATCCCCCCATTCGGGAGGAGGCCGATCGGCAAGCCCTTGTGGAAGGCCTTATAGATGGCACCATCGATATGATCGCCACCGACCATGCTCCTCATAGTGCGGAAGAAAAATCCCGCGGCTTGGAAAAAAGCCTGATGGGGGTTGTGGGGCTGGAAACCGCGTTCCCTGCGCTCTATCATGGGCTGGTGCAAAAAGGAATCCTTCCTCTGGAGCGATTGATCGAGGCGATGGCCGTTCGGCCGAGAGAGCGATTCGGCCTTGAATGGAATGAGGATTATTGCGTCTATGATTTAGATGCGGAATATAAAGTAGAACCCGAGCAGTTCCGCTCCTTAGGCAGAGCAACTCCCTTTGCGGGGGAAAAGGTCGTAGGCAAATGCTTGCTGACCGTGCGGGGCGGAAAAGTGATTTATAAGAGTGAGGAATAAAAAGGAGAGAGTAAAATGGCAAAAAGAGAAGATATTAAAAAGATTTTGATTATCGGAAGCGGCCCGATCATCATCGGGCAGGCTGCCGAATTCGACTATGCGGGCACTCAAGCCTGCCTTGCCCTGCGGGAAGAGGGATATGAGGTTGTCCTTTGCAATTCAAACCCCGCTACTATTATGACAGATACGACGATCGCAGATAAGGTCTATATGGAGCCCCTCACTCTGGAATATGTGGCAAAGATTTTGCGCTATGAGCGTCCCGATGCCATTGTACCCGGCATCGGCGGGCAGACCGGCCTGAATCTGGCGATGCAGCTTGAGAAAAAAGGAATTCTCAAGGAGTGCGGCGTAGAGCTTTTGGGCACCAGCAGCGAGAGTATTGAGCGGGCAGAGGATCGGGAGCTCTTTAAGGAACTTTGCGAATCCATCGGCGAGCCGGTCATTCCCTCCGAGATCACCTATTCCTTGGAAGAGGCCAAAGCGGCTGCAGCGCGGATCGGCTATCCTGTCGTCTTGCGCCCTGCCTTTACCTTAGGCGGTACCGGCGGCGGTTTTGCTTATAACGAAGCAGAGCTGGAGGAGATCGGCACCAACGACATTAAGCTTTCTCCCGTACATCAGGTGCTGATTGAAAAGAGCGTAAAGGGCTATAAAGAGATTGAATTTGAGGTCATGCGGGATTCCAATGATACCGCCATTACGATCTGCGGCATGGAGAATGTGGACCCTGTAGGGGTCCATACCGGCGATTCTATCGTTGTGGCCCCCATCCTTTCCCTGAGCGATGAGGATCTTCATCGGCTCAATTCCAGCGCGATTAAGATCATTCGTGAGCTGAAAATTGAAGGCGGCTGCAATGTGCAGTACGCTTTGAACCCCGAGACCGGTGAGTATTATCTCATCGAGGTCAATCCCCGCGTTTCCCGTTCTTCTGCCTTGGCTTCCAAGGCCTCCGGCTATCCCATCGCCAGAGTAACGGCTAAGATTGCAGTAGGCATGGCGCTGGAGGAGATCCCCGTGGCGGGCGGAAATGCCGCCATCGAGCCTCGGCTGGATTATATTGTGGCAAAATTCCCTCGCTTCCCCTTCGATAAATTTGCCTCTGCTCCCAATACCTTGGGTACGCAGATGAAGGCTACCGGCGAGGTAATGGGCATCGGCTCCACCTTGGATGAATGCTTCTTGAAATCAGTCCGCTCTTTGGAGACGGGCGTATGCCATGTGCATCTTGCTCAATTCGATCATATGAGCAAAGAAGAGCTCTTTGATTATATCAAAGAATTCAAGGCAGATAATATTTATGCCATTACCCAGCTGATCCGCCTGGGTGTCAGCGTAGAAGAGCTTCATGAGGCAACCAAGATTACCGAGCTTTTCTTGGAATGTCTGGAGCGGATTGTAAAGATGGAGAATCTTTTGAAGGAAAAGAAAGGGGATGAGAAGACCCTTCGGGCTGCCAAGCAAATGGGCTTTTCCGATCCCTTTATCGCCCGCCTTTGGGAGTGCGATGAGCTTTCCATCTATCAGCAAAGAAAGGCGGCCGGTATCACCCCCGTATTCCGTATGGTAGATACCATGCATACCGGCAAATATATTGCCTATCTCTATTCTTCTTATATGGGGGAGAATGATTCTCGGCTGACCGATAAGAAAAAAATCGTGGTATTGGGGGCAGGCCCCATCCGCATCGGGCAGGGCGTGGAATTTGATTATTCCACCGTCCATTCGGTGCAGACCATCAAAAAGGAAGGCTATGAGGCCATCATCATCAATAATAATCCCGAAACCGTTTCTACCGACTATACCACAGCCGATAAGCTCTATTTTGAGCCCCTGACCCCTGAGGATGTAATGGCGATCCTTGATTTTGAGCAGCCGGAAGGGGTTGTAGCCTCTTTGGGCGGCCAGACCGCCATCAATTTGGCAGAGCCTTTGATGAAGCGGGGCGTGAAAATCATCGGCACCGATTGCGAGGCCATCGATAAAGCGGAGGACCGTAATCAATTTGATCAGCTTTTGGAAGAGCTGAATATCCCCCGCGCCAAGGGCTATACCGTTACCAATATTGAAGATGGCATTAAGGTGGCCAATGAGATCGGCTATCCCGTCTTGGTGCGCCCCTCCTTTGTATTGGGCGGCCGCGCCATGCAGATCGTGGCAAAGGACGAGCATCTGCGGCAATATCTGAAAACGGCGGTAGAGATCGATGAGGATAAGCCGGTATTGGTGGATAAATATATCCAAGGCAAAGAAGTCGAGGTCGATGCCATTTGCGATGGCAGAGATGTCTTTATCCCCGGTATTATGGAGCTGGTAGAGCGGACCGGTGTGCATAGCGGCGATTCCATCAGCGTCTATCCCACCTTCTCGGTCTCCGATAAGGTGAAGGGAATCATCCTGCAATATACCAAAAAGCTGGGCCTCGGAATCGGCATTATCGGGCTTTTCAATATCCAATTCATTGTCGATGCAAATGATAATGTATTCATCATCGAAGTAAATCCCCGCTCTTCTCGTGCCGTTCCCTTCCTCTCCAAGGCAACCGGCTTCAGCCTTGCCGATATTGCTACGGAGGTAATCTTGGGCAAGACCTTGAAGGAGCAGGGCATCTTTGATCTGTATGCCGCTGAAAAAGAGCGCTATTATGTAAAGGTTCCCGTATTCTCCTTTAATAAGATCAAGGGCTTGGATGCTTATCTCTCGCCCGAAATGAAATCTACCGGTGAGGCCATCGGCTATGATGATAAGCTCTCCCGCGCAATGCAGAAGGCATTGATTGCTTCGGGCATGACCTTGCAGAATTACGGTACGGTCATTGTAACCCTTGCAGATGAAGATAAAGAAGAGGCCCTTCCCTTGGTTCGCCGCTTCTATAATATGGGCTTTAATATTGAGGCCACCATCGGGACAGCGAACTTCCTGAAGAAAAACGGAATCCGCACCAGAGTGCGGGGCAAGATCTCCGAAGGAAGCGAGGAGATTTTGGAATCCATTCGCGCAGGCTATGTCAGCTATGTGATCAATACCCGCGCCATTCTTTCCGGCGTTCATTATGAGGATGGTGTGCCCATCCGCCGCTGCGCCGTAGAAAACGGGGTTACCCTCTTCTCCTCTTTGGATACGGTTCGCATTGTGCTGGATGTATTAGAGGAAATTACCAATAAAGTTTCGACCATCGACGCAAAATAAGGGGATATTATGAAACAAGGAATTTATACCATCCTGCGAAATGAAAAGATCGCCAAGGATGTTTATCTGATGGTATTGGCGGGGGATACCTCTGCCATTACCGCCCCCGGCCAGTTTGTCAATATTCTGTTGGCCGGAAAATATCTGCGCCGCCCCATCTCCATCTGCGATTGGGATGGGGAGCGGATTACCTTGATCTATAAGGTGGTAGGCGGCGGGACTGAGCAGATGGCGGCCCTTTCTCAAGGGGAGGAGCTGGATCTGCTGGTGGGGCTCGGAAATGGATATACCACCGAGAAATGCCCCGAAAAGACCCTGCTGATCGGCGGCGGTGTTGGGGTGCCGCCTCTCTATGGTCTTTGCAAGCGCCTGATCGCCGAGGGGAAAAAGCCGCAGGTGGTGCTGGGCTTCAATACGGCCGAAGAGGTCTTTCTGAAAGAAGAATTTGAAGCGCTGGGCGCAGCGGTTACCGTAGCCACTGCCGATGGCAGCATGGGCATCAAGGGCTTTGTAACCGATGCCATGAAGGGGCTTTCCTTCGATTATTTCTGCACCTGCGGCCCCGAGCCCATGTTTCGCGCAATTGAAGGGATGGTGCAGGTGAGCGGCCAATATAGCTTTGAGGAGCGAATGGGCTGCGGATTCGGCGCTTGCATGGGTTGCTCCTGCAAGACGAAGTATGGCTATAAGCGGATCTGCAAGGAAGGGCCGGTCATGGAAAGGGAGGAAATCATATGGTAAAAACGAACGTTTGCCTTTGCGGCGTTGAAATGAAGCATCCCATTGTCCCGGCCAGCGGCACCTTCGGCTTCGGCTATGAATTTGCAGAGCTTTATGATATCAATGTATTAGGCTCCCTCTCATTTAAGGGAACTACATTAGAGCCTCGTTTTGGGAATCCCACTCCGCGCATTGCCGAGTGCAGCGAGGGCTTGCTCAATGCGGTAGGCTTGCAAAACCCCGGCGTGGATCGGGTGCTCTCCGAGGAGCTTCCCAAACTCAAAGCTTGCTTCCAAGGCCCTATTATGGCCAATGTGAGCGGATTTTCTTTGGATGAATATCGGGAGACGGTGAAAAAGCTGGACGCCGAAAAGCAGATCGCTTGGTTTGAGGTCAATGTATCCTGCCCCAATGTCCATGGCGGCGGGATGAGCTTCGGCACCGATCCCAAGGCGGCTGCTTCCGTAACGGCCGAGGTAAAAAAGGTAACCGATAAGCCCATCATCATGAAGCTGACCCCGAATGTTACGGATATTGCCGGCATCGCGAAAGCCTGCGAGGAGGCAGGCGCCGATGGCATCAGCCTCATTAATACCCTTTTGGGAATGCGGATCGATCTGAAAAAGAAAAAGCCCATCCTTGCCAATAAGATGGGCGGATTCTCCGGCCCTGCCATCATGCCGGTGGCGCTGAGAATGATCTATCAGGTCTATGACGCAGTGAAAATCCCCATTGTGGGAATGGGCGGCGTATCATCGGCGGAGGATGTGATTGAAATGATGCTGGCAGGGGCAACCGCTGTGGAAGTGGGGGCTGCCAATCTCAGAGATCCTTTTGCGGCAAAGAAAATCGCAGAGGATCTGCCGAGGGTAATGAAAAAATACGGGATCGAGGATCTCAGCTCAATTATAGGAGGAGCGCACTAATGGGTAAGGACGTAATCATCGCTTGCGATTTTGCAAGTAAGGAAGAGACATTGAAATTTCTGGATCTTTTCAAGAAGGAAGAGCGTAAGCCCTTCTTGAAAATCGGCATGGAGCTTTTTTATGCCGAAGGCCCTGCCATTGTAAAAGAGTTGAAGGCAAGAGGCCATAAGATCTTTTTGGATCTGAAGCTTCATGATATTCCCAATACGGTGAAAAAGGCCATGGCGGTCCTTTCCCGCTTGGATGTGGATATGACCAATCTTCACGCTTCCGGCACCATCTCCATGATGGAAGGCGCCTTGGAGGGCTTAACCCGCCCCGACGGCAGCCGCCCCTTGCTGATCGCGGTAACTCAGCTTACCTCTACCGATCAGGAGCGGATGGAGCGGGATCTTTTGATTAAAGAGCCCATCGATCAGGTGGTAATGCATTACGCCTCCAATGCGGCAAAGGCCGGCTTGGATGGAGTTGTCTGCTCTCCTTTGGAGGCAGGAAAGGTGCATGATACCTGCGGCAAGAATTTTCTCACGGTTACCCCCGGTGTCCGCTTTGCGGATGGGGATGTAGGCGATCAAAAGCGGGTCATGACCCCCGAGCAGGCAAAGAAGATCGGAAGCGACTATATTGTAGTCGGCCGGCCTATTACCGCTGCTGAAGATCCTGTGGCCGCATATCGCCGCTGCGTCAGTGAATTTGTGGATTAAGGAGGAGAAAAATGGAAGGCTATAAAAGAGAGTTTATTGAATTTTTAGAGGGTGCCGGAGTGCTGAAATTCGGCGATTTCACTGCCAAGAGCGGCAGAAAGATCCCCTATTTTATTAATGCCGGCATGATTAAAACCGGTGAAGAGATTGCAAAATTGGGCGAATTTTATGCCAAGGCCTATTTCGAGAAGGTCGGCAATAAGAAGACGGTGCTCTACGGCCCTGCCTATAAGGGAATTCCCATCGCGGTATCCGTATCGGTTGCCCTTGCTAAAGAGGGCCTGGATGTTCCTTTCTTCTTCAATCGTAAGGAAGCAAAGGATCATGGCGAAGGCGGTATCTTTGTAGGCTATGTGCCTGCTGCAGGGGAAGAGATTGTCATTGTAGAGGATGTCATCACCGCAGGCACCGCCATTCGCGAGAGCATGGCTAATCTTTCCACCCTTGAGGGCGCTAAAGTGGCCGCTACCTTTGTCATGGTAGATCGCAAGGAAAAGGGCCAAGGTGAAAAAGGCGCCATGCAAGAGATTGAAGAGCAATTCGGCTTCCCCGTCTATTCGGTGGTAGATGTCTATGATATCATCGAGTATCTGGAAGAGGATGAAAAAAATGCTGAGAATGTGGCCAGAATCAAAAATTATCTGGCTGTTAACGGTGCGAAATAATGAGAAGTCTGATTGATATTTTAGAACTTTCCGTAGAAGAGCTGGATGAGCTGATCGCGTTGGCAGAGGATATTATTGCAAACCCTGCAAAATATCAGGAAAGCTGCCGCCATAAAAAGCTCGCCACCCTCTTTTTCGAGCCCTCCACCCGCACCCGCCTCTCCTTTGAGGCGGCGATGTATGAGCTGGGCGGGAATGTCCTTTCCATGTCCAGCGCCGGCAGTTCCTCTGCCGCAAAAGGGGAGAGCGTGGCAGATACTGCGAAGACCGTCAGTTGCTATGCCGATATCATCGCCATGCGCCATCCCAAAGAGGGCGCACCGATGGTTGCGGCCATGAATGCGAGCATCCCTGTCATCAACGCGGGCGACGGCGGCCATAATCATCCCACCCAGACCCTTGCCGATCTTCTGACCATCTGGCGGGAAAAGGGAAAATTCACGGGGCTGACCATCGGCCTTTGCGGCGATTTGAAATTCGGGCGTACGGTCCATTCCCTGATCGCAGCGATGGCAAGATATACCGGCAATCGCTTTGTATTGATCTCGCCCGAGGAATTAAAGCTTCCCAGCTATGTAAAGAAGGATATTCTGGAGAAAAACGGAATTGAATATATCCAAACCACCGATTTGGAAAAAGCCCTTCCGGAACTGGATATCCTTTATATGACCCGTGTGCAGCGGGAGCGTTTCTTTAATGAAGAGGATTATCTGCGGCTGAAGGATAGCTATATTCTGACCCCCGAAAAGTTAAAGAAAGCGAGGGCGGATCTTTCGATCCTTCACCCCCTGCCTCGCGTAAATGAAATCAGCGTGGGCGTCGATGCCGATCCCAGAGCGGTCTATTTCAAGCAGGTGCTGAACGGAAAATATATGCGGATGGCGCTGATTCTGAAGCTTTTGGAGGTGGAAGTATGAAGATCGATTCCATAAAAAACGGTTTTGTGATCGACCATATCACCGCCGGTCGGGGCATGGAGATTTATCGCCTTTTGAAATTGGATAAGCTTTCCTGCCCCGTGGCCATTATTCAGAATGTCCTCAGCAATAAGATGGGCAGAAAGGATATCATCAAAATCGATGGCGATATCCAACTCAATACAGAGATCCTCGGCTATGTGGATCCCGATGTTACGGTGGATATCATCAAGGATGAAAAGCTGGTGGAAAAGAGAAGAATTGCATTGCCTGAAAAGCTGACCAATGTAATCTTCTGCAAAAATCCTCGCTGTATCACCACCACCGAGCAGGAGCTGCCCCATATTTTCAATCTGACCGATAAGGAAAAGCGGATTTATCGCTGTATCTATTGCGAAACCAAGCATGAATAAAAAAGAGCCTCATCAAGCGATGAGGCTCTTTTTTTAGATAAATTTACCAATCAGTAAGGCTGATTCTTTGGCAATTTGACGTGCTTATGTTACATTAATGTTACATTTTCCCAAATCGCTTGCATTGGTAACGGGGCGTGCTATAATAAAATCAAAGGAGGCGATAGAAGATGAAAAAACGTTCTATGATCGCAATTCTCATGATTTTTGCATTGGTAATCTGCGGATGCCAAAAGGCATCTTCCGTAGAAGAACTTACCGCATCCATTGAAAAGCGAGAGGTGGAAAAGGGAAACTTGGACGAGGATTTTTATAAAGATCAACTGGGTTTTTCATGGGATCTCTTCCAAAGAAGTGCAAAGGGCGGGGCGGAAAATGTTTTGATTTCTCCTCTCTCTGTCGCCACCGCTCTTTCCATGGCGGCAAACGGCGCAGATGGGAAGACCGGGGAAGAATTTCTTTCTGTCTTGAGAGCAGATACCGGCGAGCAGTTGAACGCCCGTTTATATTCTTGGCGTAAGGCCCTTGAGAGCGAAGGGGAGGTAAAGTATCGGGATGCCAATTCCATCTGGATTCGAGATCTTCCGGAGCTTGAGGTTCAGGAGGGCTTCTTGCAGGATAATGTGAGCTATTATGATGCGGAAGTATTCAAAGCGCCATTCAATAAGGCAACCTTGGCAGAGATCAACGGTTGGGTGAAAGAGAAGACAGATGGCATGATCCCGAAATTTTTAGAGCATCTGGAAGCGGAAGGGGCTTTAATGCTGATCAATGCCATTTCCTTTGAGGGCAAATGGAAAGCTGAATATAAGACGGTGCAGGATCGGAGCTTTACTGCTCTTGATGGGGAGCGGCAGGATGCCAAAATGATGTGCTCCACCGAAGGGACTTATCTTGAAAATGAGAGCGCCATCGGCTTTTTGCGCCCCTATAATAATCAATATTCCTTCGGCGCTCTTCTTCCCAAAGAAAAGGATGGATTTGAGCAATATATCCAAAATCTCACCGCCGAAGAATTCGGCTCCTTTATCCGCAATAGGCAATATCTCTCGGTAGATGCCGCTTTGCCCAAATTCAAGAGTGAATGTAGCCTTGAATTAAATGGGCTGTTGAGGGATATGGGAATGCCCTCGGCCTTTTCTATGGAGCAGGCGAATTTTTCGAAAATAGCGGAATTGCCTTTGTATATCTCCCATGTATTGCATCAAACTACCATCGAGGTGGATGAGCAGGGGACCAAAGCCTCTGCCGTTACAGGCTTGGGAATGAATGGGGCATCCTCTGCGCCGGCAGAGAAAAAGCAGGTGAATCTGAATCGTCCCTTTATCTATTTTATCCTTGATAATAGTACGGATCTTCCGATCTTTATCGGGACTGTTACTTCTTTAGAATAAAAAAAGGAGCAAGCAAAGCTTGCTCCTTTTCTGTTAAAAGATTAGTTTTCGCTGCGGATCAAGCCGTATTGCCCGTCCTTGCGGCGGTAGACTACGCTGATCCGATCGGTTTCGCTATCTAAGAACATAAAGAAATTATGGTCCAGAAGATTCATCTGCATAATGGCCTCATCCAGATCCATCGGCCGCAGAAAGACCTCCTTGGTCCGCACCAGATTATAATCCTCTTCGCCCTCTTCCCATGGATCAAAATCGGGCGCATCCTCATATAGCGCTTTGGTAAGGCGGGTTTTATTTTTGCGCACCTGCCGAATCAGCAGATCAATAATTTCATCCAAAGCAAGCATTTTATCAACGGCACTGCGCTCCCCGCGGAAGAGCATGCCGTGGTCCATTACCGTTACCTCGACAGTAACCTCCTCCCGAACGACGGTGAATGTGATGGCCGCCTCCGCTTCATGGGTAAAGAATTTATCGAGCTTTAATAATTTGCGCTCGATGGTTTGCTTTTCTTTTTCGGAAAGGCTCAGCTTCTTGGTAACATACGTCGTTTTCATGGGGTGGACCTCCTTTTGGATTGTTTTTTGGAAGAATTCTCTTCCTCTTGCCTTTATTATATCATAAGAAAAATGCGAATAATAGGGGAGTTTGGCATTTTCTACATGGGTTTACAGGGTGTAGAAATTTCATGAATCCGCTCAAAAATATTGACTTTTTGTATAATAATCGATATAATAAAAAAGTGAGTTGATTTCAACTCACTTTATTTTTGTGCACGGAGGCAAAAAAATGGCGATTTCGGATTTTCCAAGAATGTTGACCCATCTTCGCAAGGAGAAAGGAATTTCTCAAAAAGCGGCTGCCGAATCCTTGGGGATTTCGCAGGCGTTGCTTTCCCATTATGAGAAGGGAATTCGGGAATGTGGATTGCTTTTTTTGGTTCGTGCCGCAGATTTCTATGGGGTATCTGTAGATTATCTTCTGGGCCGCTCTCTGGAGAAGAACGGCGCTTCCATCCGAGTGGAAGAGGTGCCCGACGAGGACGCTGCAGGGCAGGGGAATCGAGGCAAAAGCCTGATGACGGTGCTCAATAAAAAATTGATCTGCAATTCTGTAACGGTAGTGGAAGAAATTTTGGGCACGATCGGCGATCGGGAACTGATCAATAAGGTCTCTCTTTATCTGCAGATCAGCGTCTATCAAATGTTTCGCAGGCTTTATAACGGGAATGAGGAAAATCCCCAGACCTTCTTTGGAGCCGATGCCGAGATCTATGCCCTTTCGGCAGATTCTGCCATGAAAAAGCTGGAGGCGGAGATCCAGAAACGGCTGAAAAAAGTGAAGCTTCCCCCCATGAATGAGGAAAAGCTGCGGGCTGCATATCCGCTTTTTGCCAGTTCTCTTTTCAATCTTCTGCAAAATGCGGAGGTCGCCATCGGCGGGCGGAAGAAATAAGTTTTTTATAAGAAGGTATTGCAATTTTTGAAAAGCTTTGCTATAATACCATCAGTATTTTAGAATATTCGGAGGAATAAAAGTGGACGCAGACAGTTGCGCGGACCCTGATAATTGCGTGAATATTGTTGAATAAAGGCATAGCCGCATTCCGTATAATGGGATGGGGTTATGTCTTTTTGTATTTTACTTAAAAGTAAGGAAAGGATTTTTTATGGACGGCGACGCGATATCGATTCTGATTATCATTATCTGTATTATTTTATCGGCTTATTTTTCTGCCACCGAGACGGCCTTTACCGGTGCCAATCGGATCCGGCTGAAAAATATGGCCGAGAAGGGCAACCGAAAGGCAAAATTGGTATTAAAACTTTCGGATCGTTATGAGAGCCTGCTCTCTACCATTTTGATCGGCAACAATATTGTGAATATTTTGGCGGCATCTTTGGCCACTGTTCTTTGCACCAAATGGATTGTTAATGGTAGCGGCCCTGCGGTTTCTACTGCGGCAATGACGGTGATTTTATTGATCTTTGGTGAGATTTCTCCTAAGACCTTGGCGAAGGCGCAGCCTGAAAGCTTTGCAATGTTTTCTGCCCCCTTCCTGCGCTTGTTGATGGGAATCTTTCTGCCCTTTAATTTCCTTTTCGGTCTTTGGCAGAAGCTTTTAATGAAGATGACGAATGCCGAGGAAGATCACGGCATCACCGAAGAAGAGCTGCTGACCATGGTGGAAGAGGCGGAGCAAGAGGGCGGCCTTGATGAGCAGGAGAGTGATCTGATCCGCTCTGCCATTGAATTTACCGAGCAGGAAGCGGTTGATATTCTCACACCCCGTGTGGACCTTGTAGGCGTTCCTCACGACGCTACTAAAGAAGAGATTGCGCAGGTCTTTGCCGAAAGCGGCTTCTCCCGCTTGCCGGTTTATGAGGATACCATCGATAATATTATTGGTATCATCTACCAAAAGGATTTCCATAATTATGTCTATCATAAAGAGCCGAAGGTAAGCTCCATTCTGAAGCCCCCCCTCTTTATCAATAAGAGCAAGAAGATCAATGATCTGTTGCAGGAATTGCAGCAAAAGAAATCCCATATCGCCATCGTTGTAGATGAATTCGGCGGTACAGCCGGTATTGTAACCCTTGAGGACATTCTGGAAGAGCTGGTTGGTGAGATCTGGGATGAGCATGATGAAGTCGTGGAAGAGATCCATAAGGAAAGTGATGAGCTTTATTTTGTACTGGCCGGTACCAATATCGATAAATTCTTTGAGGAATTGGAAATGGATGAGGATCTGGAAGATGCCGATTATTCCTCTGTTGGCGGCTGGGTAATGGATCAGCTTGGGCATGTGCCCGAAGAAGGCGAGGCCTTTGAATATAAACATCTCTCTGTCAAGGTTTTGAGCGTGGACGGTAACCGTGTCGAAAAGGTTCAGGTGATCGTCGGCGAACGTCAAGACGATGATGAAGATGACGATGACTAAATCTGAAATAAAAATACGGAAAGAGCAAATTGCTCTTTCCGTTTTTTTATCGGTTCATTCCTCTGTGAAGCCAAACATTCGGATGGCGTTTTCATCGGTGATCCGCTCAATCTCTTCGGGGGTCATTCCGCGAATTGCGGCAATCTCCTTGGCGATCGCCGGCAGATAGAGAGAACTGTTGCGCTTGCCTCGATAGGGGGTAGGGGCAAGATAAGGGCTATCGGTCTCCAGCATCAGCCGATCCAAGGGGACAACAGCGGCCACTTCCTTGGCAACTCTTGCGTTTTTGAAGGTAACCACCCCGCCCATGGAGATGGAAAAGCCAAGCTTTAATACCTCTTTTAAGGATTCCGCCGAACCGCTGTAGCAATGGAAAATACCGGTGTTTTTAGGATGCTCTTTCAAAATGGAAAGGGTATCCTGCATGGCATCACGGCTGTGAATCACAACCGGCAGATGATATTCCTCTGCCATCTCCAGCTGGGCGTGAAACCATTTTTGCTGGGTGGCTTTGGGAATCATATCATAGTAATAATCCAAGCCGATCTCACCAACCGCCCGCACCTTTTTATGCTGCAGCATCTCCCGAATAGGGCCGAGGCCTTGCTCTTCCAGAACGGCAGTATCATGAGGATAGATGCCGATGGCGGCATAGATAAAATCATATTGATCCGCAAGGGCGATGGTGCGGCGGCAGGCCTCCATATGGCTGCCGGAATTCAGAACGGCACGGATGCCGGCTTGGGGCATCAGGGGGATGAGATCGTGGCGATCTTCATCAAAGCGCTCGTCGTCTAAATGAGCATGGACATCAATCATCGAATCGTCGCTCCCGCTTCGATGGAATCATCCAAGAAGAGCACCTTTACCCCATCTTTGGTATCAGCGGCAAGGAGCATTCCTTCGCTCAAGGCGCCCCGCAATTTCGCAGGCGCCAGATTATCCACCAAAACAACCGTCTTGCCGATCAACTCTTCGGGCTTATAATATTGAGCAATGCCGGAGAGAACCTGCTTTTCGGTGCCGCTTCCGTTATCTACCGTCATCTGCAGGAGCTTGTCGCTCTTGGGCAGAGGCTGGCAGGTGAGAATTTTGGCGGCCCGCAAAGCCACTTTTGCGAAATCATCAATGGAGATGGTGGCAATCCCTTCGGGTTTTTCCTTCTTCTCTTCTTTCTTTTGCTTCTTTTCAGTTTCTTTCTTTTCGGCCTCTTTGGCAGCATTGATCTCTGCCAATTTCTTGGGAATATCAATTCTGGCAAAGAGGATTTCAGCAACGCCTACCTTGGAGCCGCTCTTCAAAAGGCCGAAGGTCTTGGCATCCTCAAGGGATTGATCCTCGATCCCCAGCTGCTTGAAGATCTTCTCCGCCGTCTCAGGCATAAAGGGCTTCAAAAGGGTAGCGGAAATGCGGATGCACTCCAGCAGATTATAAAGGACAGTAGCCAGCCGCTCATGATCTCCTTCGGGGCGGCCCAAGATCCAAGGCTCTGTCTCATCCACGTATTTATTGGCGCGGCGCAGTAAGGTGAAGATATCGTCGATGGCATCGGCTACATGAGCGCCGTCCATATGGGCTTCCATCTTAAGAGGAGCCTCTGCTGCCACCTTCTTGAGATCGGCATCCAGCTCGGTCTCGGCCCCTGCGGGCTTAATCTCTCCGCCGAAATATTTATTGGTCATGGCAACGGTGCGGTTGACAAGGTTGCCCAAAATATTGGCAAGATCGGTATTGATCCGCTCCATCATCAGTTCATAAGAGATCAGACCGTCGTTGGCAAAGGGGATCTCATGGAGCACATAGTAGCGTACCGCATCCACCCCGAAAAGGGCAGCCAGATCATCGGCATAAAGGACATTACCCTTGGATTTGCTCATCTTGCCGTCGCTCATAATCAGCCAAGGATGGCCGAATACCTGCTTGGGCAGCTCTTCGCCGAGGGCCAGCAGGATGCAGGGCCAATAGATGGTATGGAAACGGACAATATCCTTGCCGATCAGATGCATATCGGCCGGCCAATATTTCTTATATTCCTCGGAATGATTTCCTTCGGGATCGTAGCCTGCAAAGGTGATATAATTGGAGAGGGCATCGATCCATACATAGACCACATGGCCCGGATCAAAGGTTACGGGAATTCCCCAATTAAAAGAAGTTCTGGATACGCAAAGATCCTGCAGACCGGGCTTGATGAAATTATTGATCATTTCATTCTTGCGGGCAGGGGGCCAGATGAATTCGGGATGCTCCTCGATATATTCCTCCAGCTTCTTTGCATATTTGGAAAGACGGAAGAAATAGGCTTCCTCCTTGGCAGGATGCACCTCTCTGCCGCAATCGGGGCATTTTCCGTCGATCAGCTGGCTTTCGGTAAAGAAGGATTCGCAAGGGGTGCAATAAAGCCCCTCATAGCAATCTTTATAGATATCGCCCTGCTTATAAAGCTTCTCAAAGATCTGCTGAATCTTTTTCTCATGGGAAGGATCGGTAGTGCGGATAAAGCGATCATAGGTGGTATTCATCAAATCCCAGATCCGCTTGATTTCACCTGCTACGTTATCTACAAACTCCTGAGGCGTAATTCCTGCCTCTTCGGCCTTTAATTGAATCTTTTCGCCATGCTCATCAGTACCGGTTTGGAAATAGACATCATAGCCCTGCATCCGCTTAAAACGGGCAATGCTATCAGCTAAAATGATTTCATAGGTATTTCCGATATGGGGTTTACCGGAGGTATAGGTGATGGCAGTGGTCAGATAGTATTTTTTAGACATAAGTGCTCTCAGCCCCTTCATATATTTACTATTCTCTTTATTTTAACATAGGAATTCTCCTTTTTCAATAAGAAATTCTATATAATTTGGGGTTGAAAAAAGCGGTAGATTGGTGTAAAATATTGGAGAAAACAATACATAGAAGGGAAAAATTAAAAAATGAAAGAAATTTTAGTAGAAATGTCTGCTCGTCATGTTCATCTGACTGCTGAGGCTGTTGAGATTCTTTTCGGCAAGGGTGCCACCCTCACCGAGAAGAGAGAGCTTTCCCAGCCCGGTCAGTATCTCTGCGAGGAGAGAGTGGAGCTGGTCGGCCCCAAGAAATCCATTGCCAATGTTAGCGTATTGGGCCCCACCCGTCCTGAGAATCAGGTAGAGGTTTCTCTGACCGATGCCCGTACTTTGGGGGTAGATGCTCCCGTTCGCATGAGCGGCGATGTGGCCGGCAGCGGCGCTGTAATCGTAAAAGGTCCTTGCGGCGAGATCGCTCTTTCGGAGGGCGTGATTGCAGCAAAGCGCCATATTCATATGATTCCCGAGACCGCTGAAAAATGGGGTCTTAAGGATGGCGCTGTTGTATCTGTAAAGATCAAGGGCGAGCGTGAGGCGATTCTGGGCGAGACTGTAGTGCGTGTATCTCCCAAATTTGCCGATGCCATGCATATCGATACCGATGAGGCCAATGCAGTTTGCCTGCCTCGGGATGCAATGGGCGAGATTATCGAGTAAGATCAAAATTTAATCAATAAGGCGTTGATCTTCGGATCAACGCCTTCCTTTATTTTCGGAATAGATTGGAAGGATCGGTCTATAATGATAGTGAGGTGATAAAAAATGAAAAAAATTAAACCCACTTATCAAGAGGAAATGCTGGTTCTTCGCCAACGGATCGATAATTTGGAGACCAAACTTGCGCTGACGGATGAGCCGCTGCTGATCGATGCTTTGGCCTATGAATTGTTAGGGCTTCGCTCCCGCATGAATTTCCTGATTGCAAGAGCCCGAAAAGAGCAAATTCCATCTTGAAAAATCAAGAAAAAATGCACAAAAAATGAAATCAGAGATTGTATATATTAGCCAATTCTCAATTTTCTCTTGAACTGCCCCACGGGGTGTGCTATACTATAGTCGATATATTATATATTACTATGTAGTTTCGCAATTTCAGGAGGTACTCGCATGAAATGTAAAAAGATACTTGCGGCTCTGCTGATTGTAGTGATGTTGGCAAGTTTTGCCGGCTGTAACTATGTCGACAGACCCTACGGTGCAGCCAATCACGGCGAGGATATCAGCGGAATGTTGAGTTCTTTGTTGATCATCCCTACTTTTGTGTTGGACGCACCCGATCGGGTGACGCAGGAAGAAAAGGGTCCGGATACCATCATTACCGAAGAGCCGGAGCCCGAACCGGAACCCGAGCCTCTGTGGGACGAGCCGGTCTACACCTTTGAAAACACTCTGGAAAACCGGCAGCAGGCCATTGTGGAAAAGCTGTCCCGGAGCCGCATCAACATCCTGACCATCTCTGAAAAGGATATTCAGGCTATGGCTGACTTCTTTCTGCGGGTTGCTGATTATGAGGACCCTGTGGGCAAGCTGCTGGATGAGGAGGTCCGGGAGAATCTGCGCCGGGAAAAGCGGCTGCAGCCTCTGGGCGTGGTGGCCATGGTGTACGAGGCCCGGCCCAGCGTTATCACCGACAGTGCCGCGTTGTGTATTCGCACCGGAAACGCCCTGCTTCTCCGGGGCAGCAGCCACTGCAGCCTGACGGAGGAAGTAATGGTGGCGGCACTCCGTGGCGGCCAAGTCGGAGGCC
>JAZMZQ010000167.1:0-12836 GCA_045586045.1 Eubacteriales bacterium | reverse complement strand
AGGAGCTGTAAAAAATCAAAATGATTTTTTACAGCCCTTTTTTATTTTTTATGGATACGATTAATAGTTTTCAGCTCTTACCTCGAAATAGCTCTTGGGATGCGCGCATACAGGGCAGATCTCGGGGGCTTTCTTGCCCATTACAAGATGACCGCAGTTGCGGCACTCCCACATGGTCTCCTCAGCCTTCTCGAAGACCTTCTGCATCTCTACATTATTCAGCAATGCACGATAGCGCTCCTCATGCGTCTTCTCGATTGCTGCAACAGCGCGGAACTGATAAGCAAGCTTGGTAAAGCCCTCTTCCTCTGCTTCCTTTGCAAAGGTATCATACATATCGGTCCACTCATAATTCTCGCCCTCGGTTGCAGCCAGCAGATTAGCGGCGGTATCGCCCAGCTCGCCTAAAGCCTTGAACCACATCTTGGCATGCTCTTTTTCATTATCGGCAGTCTTTTGGAAGATGGCAGCGATCTGCTCATAGCCTTCTTTTTTAGCCACAGATGCAAAATAAGTATACTTATTGCGCGCTTGGCTCTCACCGGCAAAAGCAGCCTGCAGATTTTTCTCGGTTTTAGTTCCTTTCAGTTCCATGTTACATTTCTCCTTTTATTTTATAAAATTTAATTACTTACATTTGATGCGCAGTCCTTACACTTGCAGTGGACTGCCAATTCATAATAATGGATGGGAACGCCCATCTCCTGCTCCAGCTTCTGAAGCAGCCCTTCGGAGGGATGATCCCAGATCTTGCCGCAGCCTTCGCAGATCGCATGAATATGGGGGACATCGGTCTTATCATACCGATCCTTCTCCCCTTGGATGCTGATCCTTCGGATCTCTCCGGCGGCAGCAAGGTGGAGAAGATTATTATAGACGGTCGCCTGCGCCATATTGGGCATCTGCTTCTTTGCCGCTTGGTAGATTTCCTCGGCAGTCAGATGCTGGCCGCTTTCGCGGATTACCTGCAAAATCAAAGCCCGTTGCTTGGTCATCTTCTCCCTCCTTTTTAGAATCATTCTAAATCCAACAATAGAATAGCACAATCGTTTCTAAATGTCAAGATATTTTTTAGAATAATTCTAAAAAATTACAAAAGAGCATCCACTTGGATGTCATGAGGCTCTGAAGGCAGTGCATCTGCGATCTGGCAAGAGAAGGCAAGGCCCATTAAAAAGGGACGCTCTTTGCAATCGGCAAGATAGCGATCATAATAACCGCCGCCATAGCCCAAGCGCTCCCCTTCTTTGGTAAAGGCAAGCCCCGGCAGCAGCATGAGATCTTCTTTTTTGGGAATAGCAATTTCCCCATCCACCGGCTCAAAAATTCCCTTAAATCCTTTTGCAAGGTGCCCGCCCTGATAGAATACCATTTTATTTCCCTCTACCTTCGGATAAGCAACTTTCTTTCCCATAGAAGAAGCAAGGGCGGCAATTCCTTCCGTGGGAAACTCTGCTCCATAGGAGCTATAAAGAAAAATTTTTTCCGCAGCCAAAAATCGAGGATGCTTTTCAAGGCGAGAGAGAATCATCTCTTCCTGCCGCTTTCGCTCCTCCAAGGTTTCCCTCTCTCTTATTTCTTTATATATTTTTCTGATTGCTTTTTTATCATTCATTTTATAAAAATCAAGGGGCCGTGATCAAAATGCACAGCCCCTATATCCTTTAGAAAGAATCTGCTTTATTCAAAAACGCCTTGGTCTTAGGGCTTTGAGGCCGATCAAAGACCTCTTCGGGGGTGCCGCATTCTTCAATGACGCCATCCGCCATAAAAATCACCTTATCTGCCACATGGCGCGCAAATTCCATCTCATGGGTTACCACGATCATGGTGCTATCGGTATCCTTCAATTCTCGGATAACCTTCAATACCTCGCCCGTCAGCTCGGGATCCAGCGCAGAGGTGGGCTCATCAAAGCAGAGAATATCCGGCTCCAGAGCCAAAGCGCTTGCAATGGATACCCGCTGCTGCTGCCCGCCGGAAAGCTGCTGAGGGTAATTCTCCATCCGATCCTCAAGACCCATGCGGCAGAGAAGCGCCTTGGCTTCCTTTTCAATTTCCTCATGGATTCCTTTGCGATTTTCCTTATAGTCGGGGCGCTCTTTTGCCAAAAGCTCCTTGGCAAGCATAACGTTCTGCAGCGCTGTATATTGAGGAAAAAGATTGAAATTCTGAAAAACAAGCCCAAAATGCAATCTTTTTTTCCGCACTTCCTTTTTATCGAGAGTAGCAGGATCATTGGCATCAAAAAGCGCTTTCCCCTCTAAGATCATCTGCCCCTGATCGGGAGTCTCCAAAAAATTGAGGCATCTTAAAAGGGTGGTCTTTCCGCTGCCGGAAGAGCCGATAATGGCCAGAACCTCTCCTTTTTCAAGGGTGAAGCCGATATCCTCCAGCACACGGGTGGAGCCGAAATGCTTCTCAATATGTTTTACTTCTAAAAAAGACATCGCTCACTCCTCCTTATGCCTTAAAATAGGAGAGCTTTTTCTCCACACTGCCCAGAGCAAGGGTCAGAATTCCCACAAACGCCAGATAAAATGCGCCCGTATAGAAAAGGGGCCAAATCAACGCCTGAGAAGAAGCCATCTGCTTTGCGCAATGGATAATCTCGGGGATCGCAATGGCATTGGCCAGCGCCGTATCCTTTACCAAGGTAATGATCTCATTGGAAAGGGAAGGCACAATCCGCTTGATTACCTGCTTCAATACAATATGCTTAAAAATCTGCCCTTTGGTCATTCCCAATACATAGCCTGCCTCATACTGCCCTTGCGAGATACTCTCGATACCGCCACGGAAAATTTCCGAAAAATAGCAAGCATAATTGATGACAAAAGCAATCAACACCGCTAAAAACCGGCCATACCACAAAAGTTCATTTTTCCCCGCAGAAATAGTGGCCCGCAGATCAATGGTATTAAAAATATTTGCCGCCGCATTTCCATCGGCCAAAAGGCTGGGCAGATAATAAATCACAAAGATAAAAAGCATCAAAGGAATACCCCGAATAATCCAGATAAAGATCTTCACCGGCACCTTTACTACCTTAAATTTACTCATGGAAAGGAAAGAAAGAGCAAGGCCCAAGGGAATGGCCAATACCAATGTAAAAAGAAACAGCAAAAAGGTGATGCCGAATCCTTGGAATAAAAGTTGGGTTATTGTTAAAAAATCCATTTTAATCCTCTCTTAGTTGAATTTGCCACGCTATTAACGCAGAAAACTGCAAGGCAAAATTTTTGCCTTGCAAGTCTTCTTTTTTATTTCATTCTTATTTCTGATCAGAGAAATCAGTGATGGCAGTATTGGATACGCCATACTTCTCAGCAAGCTTTGCGATGGTGCCGTCTTCAGCCAGCTCCTCCAGAGCGCCGTTGACCTTCTCGGTCAGCTCAGAGCCCTTCTTAAAGCCAATTGCATAGTACTCTGCATCGCTGCTTACCTTCTCTGCAATCTCAAAACCTGCATAATCGCCCTTACCAACATAAGCCTTTGCCAGCTGCTCATCTACTACTGCAAAATCAACAGCGCCCAAGCTCAGCTCTTTCATACCATCCAACTGAGAGGAAACGCCCTTCTTCACAGCGCCCTTCAGCTCGGTGGTCAGATAGGTATCGCCGGCGGAGCTATTCTCTACTGCGCCAACCTTACCTGCCAGGCTGTTTTCATCAGCGATTGCCTTGGCAAGATCAGCCTTCGCAACGATCACCTGCTTATTTCCCATATAGTTATAAGAGAAATCAACCTTATCGGCACGTGCTACGCCATCATCATCAGCGGTGTTGGCAGTGAAGCCATTCCAGATGCACTGGATTGCGCCGGAATTCAGCTCGGTATACTTCTGATCCCAATCGATCTCTTTGAAGACGACTTCGCTCTTCAGCTTAGCAAATACTGCCTCAGCCAGCTCGGTATCAAAGCCTACCAGCTTATCGCCATCCATATAGTTCATGGGCTCATAGATGGTATAGCCTACTACTACGCTTTCCTTTGCGCCGCATGCAGCCATGCAAAGAAGCATTACAAGGATTGCGGCCAGTGCCAAAACTCTCTTCATCATTTTCATTGTTCTTTCCTCCAAAAATTTTATCAATTTAATACTTTATCTTGCTAAAGTGATACCATGATAACACAGCCTTTTCCATTTGTCAACACTTTTTTCTAAATTTTTTCAAAAAATTTTTTAACTGTTAAATCCGCAATAATTTCTTCCTTTTATATATAGAAAAAACGCCATGCAGCTGCATAGCGTTTTTCTATATTAAATCAATATTTATTTGCTGAATAAGCTCTCACCGGTCATCTCTGCGGGGATGGGAAGCTCCAGCCACTCCAGCATGGTGGGAGCGATATCGCAAAGCTTGCCGCCCTCTCTGAGGGTGCAGGGATGATTATAGACGATGAAGGGAACCGGATTGGTGGTATGAGCGGTGAAGGGAGAACCATCGGTATCCAGCATCCGATCGGCATTGCCGTGGTCGGCGGTCATAAACATGGCGCCGCCCATCTTCTTGACCGCCTCTGCTACCCGCCCAACGCAGGTATCGACCGTCTCTACTGCCTCAACTGCTGCCTCAAATACGCCGGTATGACCAACCATATCGCAATTGGCAAAATTCAGGATGATGGCATCATATTTGCCGCTCTCGATATGGGCCACTGCCTTATCGCAGACCTCAACTGCGCTCATGGAAGGCTTGAGATCATAGGTTGCCACCTTGGGGGAGGCAATCAGCTCCCGATCCTCTCCTTCGGAGATGGTCTCAACACCGCCGTTGAAGAAGAAGGTTACATGGGCATATTTCTCCGTCTCGGCAATTCTCAGCTGAGTCTTGCCGTTTTTAGCAAGATATTCACCCAAGGTATTCTCCAAAGACTGGGGCTTAAATGCCACCTGCACATTGGGCATGGAAGCATCATACTGGGTCATGCAGATATAGGTGAGGGGGAAGAAGCCCTTTTTGCGCTCAAAGCCTGCAAAATCGGGATCCACCAGCGTGCGGGTGATCTCCCTTGCCCGATCGGGGCGGAAATTGAAGAAGATCACGCTATCATGCTCGCCGATGGTTGCGCCCTCGGCGCATACGGTGGGCAATACAAACTCATCTGTCAGATTCTTGCCCTCTTCATCCACCACCTCATAAGAAGCACGAATGGCGGCCACAGGATCGGGATTTTGATTGCCCTCGCCATAGACCATGGCAGCATATGCCTTCTCCACACGATCCCAGCGATTATCGCGATCCATCGCATAGTAGCGGCCCATGACGGTAGCCACTTGGCCTACTCCGATTTCCTTGCATTTTGCTACGCACTCGGCTACAAAGTCTGCGCCGCTTGCGGGAGGCACATCCCGCCCATCCAAGAAGCAATGGACAAATACTTTGGAAAGGCCGTTGCGCTTAGCCATCTCCAAGATGGCCCAAAGATGGCTATTATGGCTATGAACACCGCCATCGCTCATCAAGCCCATCAGATGCAGGGCTGTGCCCTTTTCCTTGGCATTGGTCATGGCGCTCATCAGCGCTTCATTTTCAAAGAAATCTCCATCCAAGGTGCTCTTGGTAATACGGGTCAGCTCCTGATAGACCACACGGCCTGCGCCGATATTGGTATGGCCCACCTCGCTATTGCCCATCTGCCCGTCGGGCAGGCCCACATCCATGCCGGAGGCACCGATGGCGGTGGTGGGGCAATTTTCGCGCAGTGCGTCGATATTAGGGGTCTTGGCGGTATAAATCGCATTCCCTTCGGTGGAAGGGTTATTGCCAAAACCATCTAAGATACAAAGAACTAAAGGTTTTTTCATCTTACTTAACTCCATGAACTACAACAGAGAAATCCTCGGCCTTCAAAGAAGCGCCGCCGATCAAGCCGCCATCAACATTGGGCTTGGCCAAGAGGCCTTCTGCATTCTTGGCGTTCATAGAACCGCCGTATTGAACCGTGATCTCCTCAGCAGCCTTCTCGCCAAACATCTCGGCCACTGCAGCGCGGACAAAGCCGTTGCCCTCGTCTGCCTGATCGTCGGTAGCGGTAACGCCGGTACCGATGGCCCATACAGGCTCATAAGCGATAATGACATTCTTCAGCTGCTCCTCGGTTACATTGGTCAGCGCCATCTTGGTCTGATATTTCAAAAGGGTCTCGGTATAGCCAAGCTCTCTTTGCTCCAAGGTCTCGCCTACGCATACGATGGCTTTGAGGCCTGCGTTCAGAGCAGCCAGAGTGCGAAGGTTGACTGTCTGATCGGTCTCGCCGAAATATTGGCGGCGCTCGCTATGGCCGATGACTACATACTCTACGCCGCAAGCGGTCAGCATCTCGGTAGAGATCTCGCCGGTATAAGCACCGCTGGCTTTGAAATGGACATTCTCTGCGCCAATCTTAATATTGGAGCCCTTAGCTGCCTCAACGGAAGCGGCGATATCCACAAAAGGAACGCAAAGGACAACATCGCACTTTGCATCTGCTACCAAAGGCTTCATCTCCTCGATCAGAGCAGCAGCCTCGGCAGGGGTATTGTTCATCTTCCAGTTGCCTGCAATTACATATTTTCTCATTTTCTTTTTCTCCTTAATTTAGATATGAAAGAGCGGAACGGAGATTCATTTCGCCGTTCCGTTCTTATTTTTTTATTTATTGTTCAGAGCAGCGATACCGGGCAGTTCTTTCCCTTCCAAAAACTCGAGGGATGCGCCGCCGCCGGTGGAGATATGGGTCATCTGATCACCGAAGCCCAAGGTATTGACAGCAGCCGCACTGTCGCCGCCGCCGATGACGGTAACCGCATCGGTCTCAGCCATCGCCTTTGCAACAGCCAAGGTGCCCTTTGCAAGGGTGGGATTCTCAAATACGCCCATAGGACCATTCCATACAACGGTCTTGGCAGACTTTACAGCCTCTGCATAGAGAGCGGCAGTCTTGGGGCCGATATCCAAGCTTTCCACATCGGCAGGGATCTTATCTGCATCTACAACAGCAACCTCAATCTCAGCATCGATGGGATCGGGGAAGTTCTTAACTACGGTGCAATCTACGGGCAGAAGAAGCTTCACGCCCTTCTCCTCAGCCTGCTTCATCATATCCTTGCAGTAATCGATCTTGGTCTCATCCAGCAAAGATTTTCCGACAGAATAGCCCTTAGCGGCCAACAAGGTATAAGCCATACCGCCGCCGATGATGAGGGTATCAGCCTTCTTGAGAAGGTTCTCGATCACAGTCAGCTTATCAGCAACCTTTGCGCCGCCCAGAATGGTTACGAAAGGACGCTCGGGAGCATCAACTGCATTGCCCAGATATTGCAGCTCTTTCCCGATCAGATAGCCGGCAACTGCTTCCTTCACGTGGCTTACTACGCCGACAGTGGAGCAATGAGCACGGTGAGCAGTACCGAAAGCATCGTTGACAAAAATCTCAGCCAAAGAGCCAAGCTCTGCGGAAAGCTCTTCCCCGTTCTTGGTCTCTTCCTTGCGATAACGAGTGTTCTGCAGCAGGACAACATCCCCATCCTTCATTGCAGCAACGGCAGCCTTTGCATTCTCGCCGACTACATTATCATCAGCAGCAAAGACCACTTCCTGACCCAACTTCTCGGAAAGGCGGGCAGCTACGGGAGCCAAGCTCAGCTCAGGCTTGGGCTCGCCCTTGGGCTTGCCCATATGGGAGCAAAGGATTACTCTGCCGCCATCGGCAATCAATTTTTTAATGGTGGGGAGGGCCGCATTGATACGGTTCTCATCGGTTATGACACCGTTTTTCAAAGGCACGTTGAAGTCGCAACGGACCAGCACTTTTTTACCTTTGACGTTGATATCGTCAACCGTCTTCTTGTTGTAAGCCATAACATTGATCTCCTTTATATGAATTTATTTTTTTACCAAACAATATTTTACCATTATTTTTAACGATTTTCAATCCCTTTATTTACATAAATTTTACCGAAAATTCATTGTGTAATCGGGAAAGATATGGTAAAATAGAAAGAACGAAACCAAAAGGAGCGAAAATCATGGGATTTTTTAATAAACTTTTCGGCTCTCATTCCGATCGAGAGTTAAAAAGAATTCAGCCTACTGTAGAAGCCGTCTTGGCATTGGAAGAAGAATTCGCCGCTCTCACAGATGAGCAGCTGAAAGGAAAGACCGCCGCGCTCAAGGAGCGGCTTGCAAAAGGGGCCACCACCGATGAAATTCTGCCCGAGGCCTTTGCCACCATGCGGGAGGCTGCATGGCGGGTGCTGGGAATGAAGCACTATCCGGTGCAGATCATCGGCGGCATTGTCCTCCATCAGGGAAGAATTGCCGAAATGAAGACCGGCGAAGGTAAAACCTTGGTGGCCACCCTCCCTGCCTATCTCAATGCCCTTGCAGGCAACGGGGTCCATGTTGTAACAGTCAACGATTATCTTGCCCGCCGCGATAGCGAATGGATGGGCAAGGTTTATCGCTATCTGGGCCTCAAGGTCGGCTTGGTGGTCAACGGGATGAAACCGGAAGAGAAAAAGATCGCCTATGATGCCGATATTACCTACGGAACCAACAATGAATTCGGCTTTGATTATCTTCGGGATAACATGGCCCTTTATAAGGCCGATCAGGTGCAGCGCGGCCACGCTTTTGCCATTGTGGACGAGGTGGATTCCATTCTGATCGATGAAGCCCGCACCCCCTTGATCATCAGCGGTCAAGGTGCGAAATCCACCGAGATGTATCAGCTGGCGGATAACTTTGTAAAATCCTTACGCTCCTTCAAGGCAGTGCGGACGGATGATAAGGCCGATTACGATGCCTATGCAAAAATGGAATATGAGCCGGTGCTGATGAGCCGCTACCTTACCGAAGAGCAGCATAAAGAGCTTTGCCAAGCCGATTATCTGATCGAGGAAAAAAGCCGCTCTGCCACCCTCACCGCCAAAGGAATTGCCAAGGCGGAAAAATTCTTCAATCTTGAAAATCTGGCCGATCCTTCCAATATGGAGGTCTCCCATCATATCAACCAAGCCCTCAAAGCCCGTGGGACCATGAAGCGGGATATCGACTATGTGGTCAAAGACGGGCAGGTGCTGATTGTCGATGAATTCACCGGCCGTATTATGTATGGGCGGCGGTATAACCAAGGCCTCCATCAGGCCTTGGAAGCCAAAGAAGGGGTTAAGGTGGAAAAGGAGAGTAAGACCCTTGCCTCCATCACCTTGCAGAATTATTTCCGCCTCTACGGCAAGCTTTCCGGCATGACCGGTACGGCGCTGACCGAGGAGGATGAATTCCGCCATATTTACGCTTTGGACGTGGTAGAAATTCCTACCAACCGCCCCAACATCCGTATCGATTATCCCGATATGGTCTTCAAGACCGAGCAGGGAAAATTCCTAAATGTCATCAAGCAGATCGAGGAGTGCCATGAAAAGGGCCAGCCGGTGCTGGTGGGCACCATCTCCATCGAAAAGAGCGAGCTGCTCAGCGCCCTTCTGAAGCGCCGCGGCATCCCTCATCATGTCCTCAATGCCAAGCACCATGAAAAAGAGGCGGCTATCATCGCGCAGGCCGGTAAATTCGGTGCGGTTACCATTGCCACCAATATGGCCGGCCGCGGCACCGATATTATGCTGGGCGGTAATGCAGAATTTCTGGCCAATGAAGCCCTTGTAAAGAAAGGGTATGAGGATGAGATCATCATCGAAGCCACCGGCTTTGCTGAGACCGATGATCCCATGATCTTAGAAGCGCGCGCTTTCTATCAGCAATCCCTCCATGAATTCAAAGAAGCCATTCAAGCAGAGGCGGAGAAGGTGCGCGCAGCAGGCGGTCTCTTTATTTTGGGCACCGAGCGCCATGAAAGCCGCCGAATCGATAATCAGCTGCGGGGCCGTGCCGCCCGTCAGGGGGACCCCGGCTCTACCCGCTTCTATCTCTCCTTGCAGGATGATTTGATGCGCCTCTTCGGCGGCGAGCGGGTCAACACCATTATGAGTACCCTGAAGATGCCCGAGGATCTGCCCATTGAGGCCAAGATTCTGACCGGCGTTATTGAGCGAAGCCAAGAGCGGGTTGAAGGGGTCAACTTTGGCCGTCGTAAGCATGTATTGGAATACGATGATGTCATGAACAAGCAGCGTGAGCTGATCTATGAGCAGCGTGCAAAGGTATTGGATAACGCTGATGTGAAAGAGAATGTCCTGAAGATGATGAAGGATTATCTGGCAAGCGAGGCTGCCCGCCATATCGCCGGCGAAGATACCACCCTTTGGGATTTCGAAGGCCTGCATCGTGAGTTGGATGGCTTAGTTCTCTCTCCCGAGGATCTTCAATATACCAAAGAGCAGCTGATGGAGCTTACCACGGAGGACGTGGCCGAGCTTCTGGAGCAAAAAGGCCTTGAAGCCTATGAGAAAAAAGAGCAAGAGCTGGGCGCCGAGATCATGCGAGAGGCCGAGCGGGTGGTGCTCCTTCGGAGCGTAGACCGCAATTGGATGGAGCATATCGATAATATGGACGATCTGCGCCAAGGCATCGGCCTTGAGGCCTACGGCCAGCGAAGCCCCATCGTAGAATTCAAATTCCAAAGCTATGATATCTTTGATGCCATGACCGAAAATATCAAGGAAGAGACCGTCCGCGGCCTGCTTTCCCTGCGCCTTCGCAAGGAAGAAGAGGTCAAGCGCGAGGCGGTAGCCAAAGAGACCGGCACCTCCGGCGGCGATGGCTCCGACACTAAGAAAAAAGCCCCCGCCAAGGTGGGCAAGAAGGTGGGCCCCAACGATCCCTGCCCCTGCGGCAGCGGCAAAAAATATAAAAAATGCTGCGGCGCCCCCGGTAAAGAAAATTCTTAAGAGCAGAAAGGAATTTTTATAAATGGAAAATCATCTCATTCAGCAGGAACCCGCTCTGCAACCCGAAGAAACCGTCTCTCCGCAAATTGCGGAGATTCAAAAAGAGAATGTTGGCTTTTGGGTATTTTTCGGCCTGATTGCTTTGTTTGCCATTCCGGTGGTTGGTTTTATTGCCTGCATTGTATTCATGTTTGCCCCCAAAAAGAAAAGCATGAAAAATTTTGCGCGGGCGGTCTTTGCATGGATGGTCATCAGAATGGCTTCTGCCATCTTGGCGGTTTCGCTGGCTTTGAATTTTGCCGCAAATTTGCTTTTGCCCGCCATCAACGATCAACTGCAAACCCAATTCCAAAGCGCCGACGAGCTCTTCGGTCTCACCAAAAGCCTCATAAGCAGAGATTATTCCGCCATTATCGAGAGCCTTTACCCCCAATTAATTGAATCAATAGGCGAGGAATATGCGCCCCTTTTGAAAGAGCTTTCCAAAGAGAAATACAACGAAATGTTTGAAAAGGTGGTAAAAAGGGACTATGCCACATTGCTAAAGGATTTCAAAGGCGGCAAATATTCGGATCTGGCCGATACCATCGGAAAAGAAGAATTCAATGATCTGATCGACCAGCTGGAAGATGCATCCGCAGGGAAGCCTACAGAACTTTTCGATGCCGTAAATGAATATCTTTCCTATCTTCCTATGAAATAATGTAAAAAAGGGCTGTAAAAATCGCAAGATTTTTACAGCCTCTTTTTCATTCTTTTACGCAGGTTACTCTCCCTGTCTCAGGATCTACTTCCATGGAATAGGTTTCAGAATCGGTGCAGCCGCCCAAAAGCAATAATAAAATCAAAACAAACGGAATCCATTTTCTCATTTCTCGCCCTCCTTTTTTGAAATTAAGAATAAGGCGCAAACAACGTGCCGTCGGGCAGGGGGCAGATCGTCTTTTCTCCATATTGATAGGAAGGAATCTCGGAAGATTCCTTTGCTAAAAAGCGATAGCCGCCCTCCACCTTTTCAAATACAAATTTATAATCAAACTCTCCTTTATCGGCCTGAAGAATCAGTTTATTGCCTTTTTTCGAATAGGTTCCCTGCGCCGCAAAATTGCTCACCGAGCTGAATTGAAATGAAAACCGCCCATTTCCCCTCAGCCCCAAATATAATGGATAGGGATCGGCAGTGGTTGCGGAATAACTTTCATTCCCACTCAATTCCACAGGATTGATCATGATCAGTTGCCGCACAAAGGAAAGTGTCATCTTCGGCGGGCAAATAATCAGATCTTTATTATATCCGGTTTTAACAGTGCAATCTTCGGCGGAATATTCCTCTCTCAGTGCATGAAGCTTGATAGCGGTATAGCGAAGATAAGGAAATTCTCTCGATCCTCCGTCCTTACAGATGGGGCCGTTTTTATGATCCTCATTCCAATGAGCATATAAATTCTTTATGATTGCGGGATCTTGCATCAAGGCATCCCGCAATTCCAACGTTTTGCCATCCACTTTGATATAAAAGTTCTTGATTCCATAATAATAAATTTCATAATCAAAGTACTCGCCCAAATCCCCCTTGGTCAGGCGTATCAACCCATCGGATTCTTGCCCCCCATATTCAATCCGCTCCACCAACGGATCGGTATATTTCTCCTCCAATAAATCCTTCACGTCCCCAACGCGGGCAGATTTGCTGATTACAAGATCCCTCGAATAATACGGGCTTCTGCATGTATATACCCTGAGCGCATGATAGGTCTCGCAAGGGTATTCCACCGATCCGCCATCGTAAAGGGCGTGCTTCTCCCCGCGATCCCACTCTGCATAAAGCTCATCCAAAATCTTCGAATCCTTGGCTAATGCCTCTCTTAATTCTACTGTTTTTCCTTCTACATGGATGTAAAAATTCTTGATGCCGTAGTAATAGATCTCATAATCAAAATGCTTGCCCAAGTCCCCCTTGGTCAGCCGCTCCAATTCGGTAGAATCATTATATTCCACCTTC
>JAZMZQ010000166.1:0-6861 GCA_045586045.1 Eubacteriales bacterium | reverse complement strand
GCCTCCGACTTATGGCGGTTGTGCCGTAGAATCTGGCCAAAAGCATATTGCGCACCATCCCAAGGACCTTGGAAAGCACCACTGCCGCCACCAAGACCAGATAGGTCCCTACCGCTCCTCGTTTCTTCATTTGCTCACCTCTTTTGATAACATAATTTCGTTACCCTCAAAATTATGTACATTTATTTTTTCACATTTTCAACAGGTTTATAAACACTAAAACCCACTGATACCGCGTAATTTTACAGATTCAACAGGATTTTGAACAGGTATTTTGCCGCAAACTGTCAAATTCTTTTAGTTAACATAATTGTTTTTCAATGGAAAATGCAGAGAGTGCATTCTGGCTCAGAGGGGCAATTCGGCCGGCTTGAAATTCATAAAATCCCTGCGCACCGACCATCGCTCCATTATCCCCGCAAAGGGAAAGAGGGGGCAGATAAAGGCGCTGATCCGAGCTCTTTCCGGCCTGCAATTTTTCCCGCAGCATGGAATTGGCGCTGACCCCGCCTGCGATCACCAACGTCTTTTGCCCAAGCTCTTTGGCGCATTTCAAAAAGTTCTCCGCAAGAATCCCCGTAATAGCGTTGCTATAAGAGGCTGCAATATCCGCAAGATTCAGCTCTTCCCCCTTTTGCTTGGCATTATGGACATAATTGACTATCGCCGTCTTCACGCCCGAAAAGCTGAAATTATAAGGCTCGTCCTTAAATCGCACCATGGGGAATTTAATGGCATTGGGATTTCCCTCCTTGGTAAGGAGATCCATATGGACCCCTCCGGGATAAGGAAGGCCCAGCACCCGTGCGCCTTTATCAAAAGCTTCCCCTGCCGCATCGTCTTTGGTGCGGCCGAGAATCTGATAATCGGTATAATCCTTTACCAATACAATGTGAGAATGGCCCCCGCTCACAATCATCGCCAAAAACGGCGGCTTCAGATCGGGGTAAGCCAAATAATTTGCCGCCACATGAGAGCGAATATGATGGACCGGAATCAACGGCAGATTGCGCGCATAAGCATAGCCCTTTGCAAAATTAAGCCCTACCAATAAAGCGCCGATCAACCCCGGTGCGGCAGTCGCCGCCACAGCATCGAACTCCTCTTCGCCAGGGACGCTTTGCTTGATACATTCCTCTACCATCTGAGAGATCTTTTCAATATGATAGCGGGAGGCGATTTCCGGCACTACCCCGCCGTATAGCTTATGAACATCAATTTGAGAAAACACGACATTAGAGAGAATCTCCCGCCCATCCTTTACAATGGCAACGGCTGTCTCATCGCAAGAGCTCTCGATACTCAAAATATTCATTTCAAAACCTCCAATCGAAGGACCAAGCCATCCTCTTTGGGATCGCTGTAATAGCCCTTCCTTGTATAAAGCAGGGTAAAGCCGCATTGCTCATAAAGGCGGCGGGCGGCCTCATTTCCTGCCCGCACCTCCAAAAAGACCTCTTTCACGCCCTGCTCCCGTGCATGGGATAAAAGAGCGCTCATCAACGCTTTTCCTGCGCCTTGGCGGCGAAAAGAAGGGTCCACACCGATGGTCAGAACGTCTCCCTGCTCCTTGCTCCATTGAAATCCGCAATAGCCCAAAAGGCGCTCCCCTTGGGTGCAGATAAAGAAGGCGCGGCTCTCATCCTGAAGGCTTGCCAAAAAATCCGCTTCTTTCCATGGATGAGAGAAAAGGCGCTCTTCCAGCTTTGCGGCGGCTGCGGCAGTCTGCGCCGTCATTTTACTTACATTCATACCAGCTTGCCCCCTGCTCTACCTCTGCCAGCAGCGCCACAGATAGATCGGCAGCGCCTTCCATTTCCTCCCGCAGCACCATTGCCGCTTTGGCCGCATCCGCCTTGCTGCTCTCCAGAATCAGCTCATCATGAACCTGCAGGATGATATGAGCATCCAAAGCCTCTGCCCGCAAGCGACGGTAGACTCTGACCATAGCAATTTTGATGATATCGGCGGCAGTCCCCTGAATGGGGGTATTGAGCGCTACCCGCTCCCCGAAAGAGCGCTGGATAAAATTAGAGGATTTCAGCTCGGGCAGATATCTTCTTCTGCCGAAAAGGGTGGTTACATATCCCGCTTCCCTCGCCTTTTCCACAACGGTGCTCATATATTCCCGCACACCGCTATATTGATTGAGGTATTGCTCAATATAAGCCTTGGCTTCTTTTTTGCTGACTCCGATATCTCCCGCCAGAGAGAAATCGGAAATTCCGTAGACAATGCCGAAATTGACCGCCTTGGCATGGCGACGCATCTCCGGCGTTACCATAAAGGCCGGCACACCGAATACATTGGCGGCCGTAACGGTATGAATATCTTCATTTTCCCGAAAAGCACGGATCATTTCCTTATCTTTGGCAATATGGGCCAAAACTCTCAACTCAATTTGGGAATAATCCGCATCCAGCAGAGTCCGATCCTCATTCTCTGCCACAAACATCTTGCGCAGTTCGCGCCCCAGCTCGTCCCGCACGGGAATATTCTGCAAATTCGGCTCGGAGGAAGAGATCCGCCCCGTCAGAGTTACCGCCTGATTATAATTGGAGCGAATTCGCCGATCAGGCCCAATCAACTTCAGCAGCCCTTCTCCATAGGTAGAGCGAAGCTTTGCATACTTGCGGTATTCCAAGATCTTATCCACCAAAGGCTCGCCCTTGAGCTTTTCCAATACATCTGCATTGGTGGAATAGCCGGTCTTGGTCTTTTTGCCGCCTTTGAGGCCCATTTTTTCAAAAAGAATCTCCCCCAGCTGCTTGGGAGAATTGATATTGAATTGCTCCCCCGCAATGGTATGAATCTCTTTTTCCAAGGTTTCGATATGAGCACCCAAATCGGCGGTATATTGAATCAGCCGCTGCTCATCCACCGAAAAGCCCCTTGCCTCCATATCCGCAAGGACAATGGTAAGCGGGAATTCCACCTCATAGAGAAGGCTCTCCTGCCCGTTTTCTCGGATCACCTTCAAAAGAGCCTCCTTCAAGGCAGGCAATGCTGCCACGCAATCCTCAAGGGAAGCGGGATGAAGGCCTAAATATTTTTCCACCAAATGAATCAGCTCATATTTTTCGGAAGGATCTGCCACATAAGAGGCCACCATGCAATCAAAATAAGGCTCTCCCTCATAATCCTGCCCATAAAAAGGCTTGGCATCAAAGGTGCAGATCTGCTCCACCTGAGATAAGAGAGCCTCTCCTCCCTCAAGGGCGATCACCTTTCCCTCGTAATAGGCATAAAAGCCATCGGTCTTTAAGAAATAAAGACCTTCTTTTTTGAAATAATCCAGATAATCGGAAGCAATTCCTTCCATCCGCTCCGGAAGGAATTGCTCCACACTCTCCTTTAGCCCGAAAAGCTCAATCAGGCTCAAAAGATCCAGATCCTCCAGCAACCCATAAAGGGCTTTTTCATTAAAAGGCGCCACTTCCATCTGCTTTTCCTCTAAAGAGAGAGGAACCTCGCAGCAGATTTTTGCAAGCTGATAGGAAAGATAAGCGGAATCCTTGCCGCTGATCAGCTTTTCCTGCAAGGCAGGGCGCAGCTGCTCTATATTCTCATATACCCCATCCAAGGAGCCGTATTTTTGAATCAGCTCCAAAGCGCCTTTTGCGCCGATACCGGGCACTCCCTTGATATTATCGGAGGTATCTCCTTGAATGGCTTTAAGATCAATCATCTGATGGGGCTTTAAGGCGAATTTTTCAAAGATCGCCGCCTCATCATAGAATTCCACTTCACTGCCGCCCGCTTTTGTTACCGGCAGTAAAAGGCGGCAGCCTTCCCCTACCAGCTGAAAATCATCCCGATCTCCCGATACAATATCGCAAAGAAATCCTTTTTCCTTGCAATAGCGGCTTACCGTACCGATTACATCATCCGCTTCATAGCCTTGATGCTCTAAAATGGTGATATTCATTGCCCGAAGGATCTCCTTCAATGGCTCCATCTGCGCCGCAAGATCGTCGGGCATCCCCTTGCGCTGCGCCTTATATTCCCCATACAGTTGGTGGCGGAAGGTGGGCCCCTTCAGATCGAAAGAGACAGCCACCATATCGGGCTTTGAAAGTTCAAAATATTTATGATAAAGCTTCAAAAAGCCGAAAATGCCGTTGGTAGGGCGGCCATCTTTAGCAGAGAGGGCGCGGATGGCATAATAGGCACGATTTAAGATGGAGTTGCCGTCAAATATCAGCAGTTTCATAAGGAATCTCCTTTTCTTCCAGCAATCGGATCATATCGGCGGGCAGCGGGCAGCGGAAGAATAATTCCTCGCCGCTTACCGGCTGAATGAATTTCAAGGTCTCGGAATGAAGAGCTTGGCGCGGGATCAGCATCTCCTCCCGCCCATAGAGAAAATCACCCGCAACAGGCGCGCCCAGATAGGCCATATGGACCCGAATCTGATGGGTACGCCCCGTATCCAGCCAAAGGCGCACCAAAGAATAGCCTTGACTCTCTCCAAGGACACGATAGTGGGTTACCGCCCGATCCCCCGTTTCCGATACGCATCTTGCGATAGCAGAGCCGGGAAGGCGGGCAATGGGGGCATCGATGGTCCCCTCTTCTTGCGGAAGGGACCCCTGCAATACTGCAAGATAGCTGCGGCAGATCTTATTCTCTTTGAGAGCCTCGCCCAAAACACCTGCGCTATGGGCGTTTTTTCCTAAAAGGATCGCGCCGCTTGTATTTTTATCCAAGCGATGAATGGGGCGAAAGACAAATTCCTTTCCCCGCTCCATCATATAATGAGCCACCCCATGGGCCAAAGTCGGCTCCTGATTCCCCATAGAAGGGTGAACCGCCAAAAAGGGCGGTTTATTGAGCACCAATACATCCTCATCCTCATAAAGGACCTGAAGTTCCATGGGAATCGGCTGCAGATGCTCATTATTAACCTGACTTTCCTTATTGGTAATCCGCACGGTCAGAAGATCGCCTTTTTTTAGTTGCTTTTGCACCGTTACCCGCTTGCGGCCGATGGTAATGCCATAAGGGTTGCGCTTTAAGGAGGAGAGAACGCGGGAAGAAAAGCCCTGCGCCTTCAAAAAGGTAAGGACGGTCTTTCCGTGATCTTCTGTTCCGATTTCATAAGCGATTCTTCTATAATCCATGAGCAAGTCCTTTTCTAATTATATACTATATTATTGTAACATAATAAACGATATATTACAACGATTTTTTCCACTACCGCCAGCCTTCGACAAAATCCTTTCCATCCGTCTGCTATACTGAACCCATGGTTATCTATATAGACATTTTATTCTTCACAAACTTTCTGATGGATGCCCTGCTCCTTGCCACCACCGCCATTCTTGCCGATCGAAAAGCCATTCCTTGGCGGATGGCTCTGGGGGCGGGGGTAGCCGCTCTTTTGGGTTGCTTGCTCTTTTTTATAAAAGTCCATTGGCTTCCCCTCCTGCTGCTCAAAGCCGCCATCCCCGCCCTTGCTTTAGTCCTCTCCTTTCCCCTTGAAAATTTCATTACATACTTTAAGACCTTGCTGCTTTATTTGGGGGTGCATCTGCTTTTCGGGGGCGGAATGTATGGCTTTTATGCCTTTACCGATGCCGGCAGTAAAATGCGGCAGGCCAACGGCGTCTATTATATGGAGATCCCCTTATGGCTGCTGCTTTTAATGGCCTTCGGCTTTTATGGCCTCAGCCGCTTATTTTTTCTCTTTCTCGACCGCAGAAAGGAAAAGAATTTTCTCCATACCCTCACCATCGATGGGACTTCTCTATCGGCTCTTTTGGATACGGGAAACGCCCTCTATGATCCCCTCACCTTAAAGCCGGTCATCCTTTGCCAATGGGATGCCCTCCCTCTGCCGGAGGCGCTTCTTCAGGCGGTGCTTCATCAGGATGCCGCGGCTCTGCCGACCCTTTGCGAAAAATATCCCCATCTGCATCTGCAGCTGCTTCCCTATACGGATGTCAGTGGGCGGCAAATTCTGATCTATGGCTTCCGCCCCCAAGAACTGACCATCGACGGCATGCCCCGTCGAGCCATCGTGGGGCTGACCTTGCAGACCCTCTCCCCCGATAATCGTTTCCAAGCACTACTACATCGAGATTGGAGCCACCTATGAATATTATCCGCTATTTTCTATTATTTCACCCTGCCCTTGCAAAGCTGCTGCATAAGCTATCGGGTAAAGTCCATTACGCAGGCGGCTATATCACCCTGCCGCCTCCCTTGAAGCCGGAAGAGGAGCAGGAATATATCCGTGCGCTGGATCAAGGGGAGCAATATGCGGCGCAAAAATTAATCGAGCATAATCTGAGATTGGTGGTCTATATTGCCAAGCGATTTGAAAATACCGCCTTCCCGCCCGAAGATCTCATCTCCATCGGCTCTATCGGGCTGATCAAAGCCATCAATACCTTCCGCTCCGATAAGAATATCAAATTGGCCACCTATGCCTCCCGTTGCATTGAAAATGAAATCCTCATGTTTCTTCGCAAAAACCATACCCTGCGGGCCGAGGTCTCTCTGGATGAGCCTCTCAATATCGATTGGGATGGCAATGAGCTGCTCCTCTCCGATATTTTGGGCACCGATAATGATAGCGTATCCAAAAATTTAGAGGAAGATATCGAGCGGCAGATCCTCCATGGCGCACTGGAAAAAATCCCCCTGCGGGAGCGGATGATTATGGAAATGCGCTTTGGCCTCGGCGGCTATCGGGAAATGACCCAAAAGGAAGTGGCGGATGTCTTGGGCATCTCTCAATCCTATATCTCCCGCTTGGAAAAGAAGATCATTCAACGCTTAAAGCGAGAAATCGAGAAGCAAATATGAAAGGGGATGTAAAAAAAGTCTGAACCGCAAAAGGCAAGAAAAATACAG
>JAZMZQ010000165.1:0-12118 GCA_045586045.1 Eubacteriales bacterium | reverse complement strand
GCCCAATTTTTTGTATTATTTCTTTGTATATATGGTCTATCTGAATGTGGCCTTGGCGGTCTTTAATTTGATCCCTGTCCATCCGCTGGATGGTTCTCGGGTAATGACCTACTTTTTTCCGCGCTATGCCAATTTTATGATGCGCTACGGCCAATATGTGCAGATCGCCTTTATTTTGCTTTTGGTCCTTCCTGAATTCTTTTCTGTATTTGATATTATTTCTAATCTGATTTCCATGGTGCAAGTCGGCACCATGCGGGGTCTTCTCAATCTTTGGATTAAGCTTTTTGGCTTTATGCTTTGATGTTTGCTTAAGGAGAAATTATGGAAGCGTTAAACTTTTCTTTGAAGGTCTTTGATGGGCCTTTGGAGTTGCTGCTGCATTTGATCTCAAAAAATAAGGTGTCGATTTATGATATTCCTATTTCCATGATCTTAGAGCAGTATATGGAATATATCGAAGATCTTAAGAAAATGGATCTTGAGGTATCCAGCGCCTTTATTGAAATGGCGGCCCAGCTGATGCTGATTAAATCCAGAATGTTGCTGCCCAAAACGGAGGAGGAAGAGGAAGATCCTCGGATGAGCCTTGCGGAAGCGTTGGCGGAATATAAGCGCTATAAAGCAATGCTGGAAACTTTTCGCGGCAAAAATAAAGATGCGGGCATTACCTATGTACGCCGTACGGAGCATCTGGAATTTGATAAAAAGCATCAGCTTAATTATGAGACCGATGTATTGACCCGTGCTTATCGGGATGTATTGCAAAAGAGCAACCGTGCTCTGCCGCCGCCTTTGAAGAGCTTTCGCGGCATTATCGGCCATCCGATTGCAAGCGTACCTGCCCGAATTTTCGGCGTATTGCGGATGCTGAAGCGCAAGCTTACCTGCAGCTTCAGAAGCCTTTTCGGCGGTGCGAAGACCCGCTCGGAGATTGTGGCTACCTTTCTTGCAGTGTTGGAGCTTTCCAAATCCAAGCATGTGGAGATGGAGGAGCGAGGCGATGATCTCTATTTGACCTTCAAGAAGGAAAGGGAGGAGAAATAATCATGGAATTGAATTATATGAGCGGTGCGGTGGAATCCATCCTTTTCGCCAGCGGAGAGCCCATTGAGCGCAAAAAGCTTGCTGAGGTGCTGGAGATTGAGCCGGAGCGGGTCGATGCGATTGTGGAAGAGCTGAGAGAAAGCTATCGCAATGAAAATCGCGGTTTTGAAATATTAAAATTGGAGCAAACCTATCAGATGTGTTCTTCTCCCTATTATGGAGAAGTAACCAAAAAAGCATTGGATCATCGCAGAAATACGCCTCTTTCCAATGCGGCGTTGGAAATTCTATCCATAGTTGCTTATAATCAGCCGGTAACCAAAGCTTATGTGGAGCAGATTCGCGGCGTTGATTGCTTTTATGGAATTAATGCGCTGGTTGAAAAAGGCTTGATCGAAGAAAAGGGGCGCTTGGATGCCCCCGGCAGACCGTGGCTTTATGGCACCACTGCCGACTTTTTGAGATGCTTTGGTCTTCATTCCTTGGAGGAACTGCCCGATCTTCCTCGCCTTGAACTGCCCGGTGATGAGGTGGAGGGCCAGCAAACCTTTGATGATGTAATTCCTAATCCCGAACCGGCAGAAGAAGGAACGCCGGAAGAATGAAATGGCTGATCGGTATCGGGGCGGCGGTGCTGCTCTTGTTGATAATGCCCATTGTGGCGAAAATCGATTATCAGGGCGCTTTTGAGATCAGAGTGGGGCTGTTTTTCCCTTTTTTGAAGATTTATCCTATTCATCCCCGAAAAAAAGATAAAAAGAAGGGCTCAGGGAAGAATAAATCCAAAAAGAAGAAGGATAATCAAAAAGAGAAGGCAAAATTAAAGCTGGATCGGGCATTGATTTTCGGCCTTCTGAAGAAATTTCCCGGTTATTTCAAGCGGCTTTTGATCATTAAAACCATTGAATTTGATGGCGTGATCGGCAATGAAGATCCGGCTGATCTTGCGCTGACCTATGGGGGAGTAAGCGCTGCATTGGAATCGGCAGCAGCAGTGATTTCTCCCTTATACCCTGTGGAAAAATGGAAGGTGCGCTTGGAAGCGGATTTTGAAAAGCAGGAGAGCGAGATTCAAGGGTTGCTGATTGCAAAAACCAATCTGTTGCGGATTGTTGCTGTCTTGATTTCCTTCGCATTCTATGCTATAATGAATCATAATGACGAATCAAAGTAAAAAAAGGAGACCAAAATAATGGATAATAATAAAGTGGAATCGGTATTAAACGGCACCTTAAACGGCTTAAAAAATCTGGTAGATGTGGATACAGTGATCGGTGAGCCGGTAAAGGTCAGCGAAGAGATCACCATTATTCCCATTTCTAAGGTTTCTTGCGGCTTTGTAAGCGGCGGAAGCGGATTTGGTTCCCAGCCTCAAAAAGAGCATTTTGGCGGCGGAGCAGGCGGCGCAATGAAGGTAATTCCCGTATGCTTCCTTGTAATCAGAGGGGATAATATTCGGATGCTTCCTGTGGCCGAATCGGAAAATACGGTTGATCATCTGGTGGATGCGGTCCCTGATGTATTGGATAAGATCGCCGGCTTTATTAAAAACCGAAAAGCCGAAAAAGCAGCGAATGAAGAATAATTCTATATCACCTGCCCGTATAATGGGGCAGGTGATTTTTTTATGAGACGATGGTTGATCATTCCCATATTATTTATTTTTCTTTTGCAGCTTTCTCCTATGGCGAATGCCGAGGGAGGAGCCTTTTTGGTGATGGATGCTCGCTTGGGAAAGGTCTTGGAGCAGCAAAATGCCGATCTCTCTCTTCCCATGGCCAGCACTACAAAGGTCATGACAGCGCTTGTAGTCTTGGAGCAGGTGAATCTGAAGGATCTGGTGGTGATCCCAAAGGAGGCCGAAGGGATCGAGGGTAGTTCTCTTTATATTAAAGCGGGAGATCGCTATAGTGTTGAAGAGCTGCTTTATGGCTTATTGCTTCGCTCCGCCAATGATTGCGCTGAGGCTCTTGCTTGGTATGCGGGCGGTAAGGATCGCGGAAATTTCATTGAAAAAATGAATGAGAAGGCCGAAGCATTAGGGCTGGAGCATACCCGATTTTCCAATCCGAGCGGCTTACCTTCGGAAAATCATTATACCACCGCTCGAGAGCTGGCGCTCATTATGCAAGCCGCCATGAAAAATACTGATTTTAGCAAAATTTGCGGCACTAAAAGTATGGATATTAAAGGGCAGCGAGTAGTTAATCATAATAAATTACTCACCATTTATAAGCCTTGTATCGGCGGGAAGACCGGCTATACTATGGAGGCGGGGCGTTGCCTTGTAACGATGGCGCAGCAGGATGAAGCATCTTTGATCTGCGTAACCTTAGGCAGAAGGGGCGATTGGGATCTTCATATGGATGCCTATCAAAGATGGTTTGAGCGGATGGAAAAGGTGGTGTTGGCAGAAGCGGGGGATTGCAGAGTGGAACTGCCCGTGGCCGGCGGCGGGTGCGTTGTGGCGCGCAATAGTCATTCTGTTATTGCCAATCTTTTTCAAAAGGAAGGAGAGGTTGAAAAAGAAATTTATGCCCCGCATCTGATCTATGGAAATCAGCGGGCTGGGGATGTGGTTGGAAGCGTGGAATATCGAATGGATGGGGTTCTGCTTGGGGAGAGCGCGCTGGTTCTGGAGAAGGATCTTTCTGTTCCTTTGAAAAAAGAATTCTTTATCAATCGAATATTTCGGTTTTTTCGTCAATTATTCTTGAAAAAAGATTGAAAAGAGGGTACAATAGAGAAAATACAATAAAAGGATGTTAGAATGCAGCAAGAACTGATTAGAATTCAAAAATATATTGCCGATTGCGGCATCTGCTCTCGCAGAGCGGCAGAAGCCTTGATCGAAGAAGGGCGTGTTACCATCAATGGTGAGCCGGCTTACTTAGGCGCTAAGACGGATGGAAGCGATCTGATCCGAATCGATGGAAAGGTCGTAAAGCCCCGTATGCGGGAAAAGGTTACCTTGATGCTTTATAAGCCGCGGGGGTATATCACCACCATGAAGGATGAGCAGGGCAGAAAATGCGTGGCAGATCTGATTGCAAAAGAGCGGCTTCGCCTTTATCCTGTGGGCCGTTTGGATAAGGATAGCGAAGGGCTTTTGCTCCTGACCAATGATGGGGATCTTGCCAATAAGCTGACCCATCCTGCCAATCATATTCCTAAGACCTATCGTGTCATTGTAAAGGGCGTGCTGAATCGGGAGCATATTAAAGCTTTTGAAAATGGTATCTATATCGAAGAGGATCATTATACGACCCGCTCTGCAGATCTTGAAATTCTGGAGGTCAAGGACGATCGTACGGTCTTTTATCTTACTCTTTATGAAGGAAAGAATCGAGAAATCCGTAAAATGTGTCAGGCATTGGGGCTGGAAGTGCTTCGCCTGAAACGAGATAAAATCGCAGATCTTTCGATCGGTACATTGCGTTCGGGCCAGTATCGAGCGCTGACACCGAAGGAAATCCGCTATCTTTATGAATTATAAGGTGAGTGAATGATGAAAAAGAGAATGATGGTATGGGCAATGTTGCTTGGGGTCCTCTTAAGCCTTAGCGGTTGCTCCGGCTCCGTACCCATTATCGGAGATTTCATTAAAAGTGAAAACAGCCTTGGTAAAACCAATAATACAGCCGTTACCATTTCGGCCGCGATGAAGGATTTTCTCAAAGGAAAAAATAAAGGCCATTATTCCCTCTATGGCATGGAGATGATTCTGAATAGCGATGGGAACGGTGCGATAAAGCTTTTTTATACCGGTGAGACGCCTGAAAATGCCGATTATTCCGATGTATATGTGGCTGAGGTGGATTCTAAGACCGGCCATGTGGAGCGCTTTGAAAAGGCCGATTATGCCAAGGACGGGCTGGCGCCTTATCAATGCGTGCGGGAAGGGTATGCCTTTGATGGTGCAAGCTTGCCTATTGATAGCGGAAAAGCCATTGCCAATGGGGTAAAATCCTTTAGCAGTGATTCAGATTTTCATTACGATTATGTGCAGATGCAGCTGAAAAGCAACGGGCAGACCGAGCAGTATACAATCCGTATTATCACTATGCTGAATGATATGATCTATCATTGCAATATTGATGCGGTAAGCGGAAATATTCTAAAGGCATCGGTTGCACCGCTGGAATAGGGGATAAAAGATGTATAAAAAACTAAAAAGCATTCTGCTATTGCTGGCAGCGATTGCGCTGTTGCTCAGCGGTTGCAGTTTCAGAGTGGAAAAGAATACATTTTATGTGGATCGGGATAAAATCGATTCCATCGAGATTCAGCGTGAATATTTTGATGAGGAAGGCAATTCTTATTTTCGCTGCAAAAATATTACCGATCCTTCCGATCTGGACACCCTTTGCCGCAAGATCCGCACCCTTCCTGTTGAGCGGGCATCGGGGAAAGAGGCGCATCCGGTGGATGCTTTTTCGCTGATCATTCTTCTTCATGGCTCTACAGATCATCATCTGGTAATGAGCGAGAAGATGGCCTATTACGATCAGATGGCTTATGACTATGCCAAAAAAGGGGTCTATGCCGATTTTTTGGAGTTATATAATAATTTCGGATATGAAGAGGAAGATACGGAGCCTACCCGCTTCCCTAAATAAGAATAACCTTATATGCATTTTTCTAAAAAGAGGACATGCATATAAGGTTTTTTTCATATCTTTAGTAAGAAAGGAAATCTGAAAGGAGAAAGATATGAAATTATGGATTCGATTATGGAGCTTGGCGCTGATTCCTGCGCTGCTTTTGAGCGGCTGCAGCAAGCAACCAATGCCGCAAGAAAAGGAGATTCGCGCCTGCTGGGTATCCTCTGTGGGGAATTTGGATTTTCCCTCCAAGCAAGGGCTTTCTGCCGATCAGCTGCGCGAAGAAATGGATGAAATCTTAAAAAATTGCAAGGAGTGGGGGATCAATACCATCTTTTTTCAAGTGCGCCCCAATGGAGATGCACTTTATCCATCGGAGATTTTTCCGTGGAGCGTATATTTAAGCGGAAAGCAAGGGCAGGCGCCCCACGAGAATTTTGATAGTTTGGCCTATTTTATAGAAAAAGCAAAAGAAGCAGATATTTCCCTTCATGCATGGATCAATCCCTATCGAATCGGAAGCGGAGATCGGGTATGGGAGCATTTATCGGCCGATAATCCTGCTGTTTTACATCGGGATTATACCATTACCTGCGAGAGCGGCGTTTATTATAATCCTGCCCTTCCCGAAGTGCGGCAGTTGATTTTGAGCGGGGTGGCGGAATTGATTCGCAATTATGATCTTGCAGGAATTCATTTTGATGATTATTTTTATCCCTATGATATGGAAGGCTTTGATGACAGCGCTGCCTATGCTCAATACGGAGGCGGCCTTTCTTTAGAGGATTTTCGCAGAAAAAGCGTAGATTTATTGGTGGAATCGGTCTATAAAATGATTAAAACCATGAATAAAGAGATCCTTTTCGGAATCAGCCCATTCGGAATCTGGGCCAATTCTTCCGCGAAAGAAGGGGGGAGCGCTACTTCCGGAATGAGCGCCTATTCCGAGATATTTTCCGATAGCAAAAAATGGGTGGAAAACGGCTGGGTTGATTATATTTGCCCGCAGATCTATTGGAGCAAAGAAAATAAAGCGGCGTCCTTTGAAATCTTGGTGGATTGGTGGGATAATCTTTGCCGGAAGGAAAAGATTCCTCTTTTGGTGGGAATTGCGGTTTATAAGGTGGGAAGCGAAGAGATCGGCTGGGAAAGCGGAACGGTGATTGCCGAACAGTTGCGTTATCTTTCTGAAAAGGGAAGCTATAGAGGGCATAGCTTTTTTCGATACGGCATTTTGAAAAGGAATCCAAAAGGGGCACGAACAGAGGTGCAAAAATTTTATTTCGAGGATAAATATTCGGAAAAATGGAAAAATAATCAATAATAATTTATGAAATTCAAGAGTAAGTGCTTTCATTCTTGTAAATTATATGTTATAATCTTAAAATAAGTTATTATATGCTAAGGAGTAGTGGCTCATGGAATTGCTGCAGCAAATGCCTCGCAAGGGGGTAATCTATAATTACGGTTTTGCCGATCATTTTAAGACCGGCTATCTTTCAGTGGATTTTTTTATGCCGCTGACCAAAGAAAATGCGACCGGAATGTCTCTTTTGGCAGGGGTGCTTTGCCGCGGATGTAAAAAATATCCGGGGATGGATCTCATCAGCCGCTATCTTGCTAAAAATTACGGTGCTTCTCTTTCTGTTACCGCAAGTAAAGCGGGAGAACTGGAAATCCTGACCTTTGCATTCTCCTTTCTTGATCGGGAATATACGATCGACGGCGAGGATGTGCGAAGGGCGATGATCGCTCTTTTTCGGGAGCTGGTTTTTGCGCCTTTGGCAGAAAACGGCGCATTTCGCTCTGATTATATGGAGCAAGAAAAAAGCAATTTAAACGATAAAATCACGGGCATTTTCAACGATAAGCGGGTATATGCGTTGGAGCAATGCAAAAACTTGATGTGTGAAAACGAAGCTTTTGGCATCGGAGAATACGGCGACATTGAGCTGGTAAAGGCCTATAATGAAAAATCTCTTTATGATTATTTCAGAAAGCTTTTGGATGAAGCGTGGGTGATGGTCAATTATGTCGGCAAAGAACGAGAGTTATTTATGTATGCTCTTACCGAAGGCCTTTCTCCTCGCGCTACTGAGATGCCTTCCACTCAGGTGGTGGAATTTACCGGCAAGGTGCGGGAAATTGTAGACCCCTTGGATTTGAACCAAAGCAAGCTCACCTTGGGCTTTCGCCTTGGAAAAGCAGCCCTGAAAAAGCCGATGGCATGTCGACTTTTCAATGTACTTTATGGCGGCAGCGCTACTTCTAAATTGTTTATGAATGTGCGGGAGAGGCTCTCCCTTTGCTATTATTGCTCCTCTCGCTTGGATCGCTTGAAAAATGTAATGTTTGTTGCAAGCGGGATCGAAGCGGAAAAATATGAGCAGGCGCGGAGCGAGATTGAGCATCAGCTGAGAGGCGTTGCTCAAGGAGACTTCACCCAAGAAGAGATGGATAATGCCAAGGCTTATCTGATCGATAGTTTCCGCTCATTTTATGATAACGAGAGCGCATTGGCTTCCATGATGATCACCGGCACTCTGCATGGGAAGATTAATCTTCCGGAAGAGGAAATTTTGGCAGTGCAGGCAGTAACGAGAGAGGATCTTGTGGCGGTGGCAAGGGAAGTGCAGCTGGATACGGTATATTTTCTGAAGGGAGTTCATCATGAAGGAGAATAAGGTTTTTTCTGCTCCGCAGGTCGGTGCTGAATATGAGCGCTTTATCCATAAAAGCGGGCTTACGGTCTATTTTATGAAAATGCCTCATAAGACCAAAAAAGCAGCGATGATCTCTGCGAAATTCGGCTCTATTAACTATAGTTTTACGATGAAGGATGGGCGGGCTGTAACCGTTCCGAACGGTACTGCTCATTTCTTGGAGCATAAGCTTTTTGAGGGAAAGAACGGCAATGCTTTTGATTTTTATGCCAAAACCGGCGCAAAGGCCAATGCCTATACCTCCAATGATAAGACTGCCTATTATTTCACCTGCAGTGATCGTTTTGAGGAGAATTTGGATGTTTTGCTCTCTTTTGTAACGCATCCTTTCCTGACCGAGGAAAATGTGGAAAAAGAAAAGGGAATCATTGCGCAGGAAATCAAAATGTATGAAGATGAGCCGGGCTGGCAAGGTTATTTTACAATGGTGCAGGGGCTTTATCAGCAGCACCCCATTCGAAGGGATATTGCGGGCACGGTGGAGGATATTTACTCTCTGACCCCTGAGATCTTGATGGATTGCTATCATCGATTTTACCATCCTTCCAATTTGATTCTTGCAGTTGCAGGAGATCTGGACCGCAAGGTGGTGGAAGAAAAACTGGATCTTTATTTTGAAGAGGGTGAGCAATTAAAGGAAGAAAAATTAAAGATTCAGGAACCGGATCAGGCAGGGGAGCGCTATGTAGAAAAAAACATGCTTGTCTCAAAGCCGATCTTTCATTTGGGCTTTAAGGACCAGCAGACCGATTTGAGCGGATTTGCCCTTTCTAAAAAAGAGGCAGAGGTAGAGATTCTTCTGGAGTATCTTTTCGGGAAATCCTCTCCCTTCTTTAAGGAACTCTATGAAAAAGGGATTATCAACGGCGAATTTGATTGCTGGTATGATCTTTCTGATTATTTCTCCTTCTGCGTCATCAGCGGTGAGAGCGATCAACCCAAAGAAGTGGAAGCGTGCGCTTTTCGCTATATTGAGCGGCTTTTTGAAGAAGGGGTGGATGAGCAGCGCTTTTTGGAGATCCGCAACGGTCTTTATGGCTCTATAGTCATGGAGCTGGATCATGCTTATCCTATGGTCAACCGCATTGTCGGCAATTTCATGAATGGCTCTGAGGCCATTGATATGATTGGGGCCTTGATGGAGATCAAAGCAGAAGATCTGATTGAGAGAGCGAAGAAAATGTTTGATGCAGAGCGGGTGTGTATGTCTGTCATCAATCCTTTGCAATAATAAGGAGAAGTTCAAAAATGAATTGCAACACTGTATCGTTTCCGGGCTTTGGGATCGGTGAATTCACCATCGATCCCACTGCCATTCGCATTACCGAGAATATTACCATTGAATGGTATGCGATCATCATTTGCGTGGGGATTTTGGCGGCTTATTTTGTCTGCGATCGCCTTGCTCCTCGCTTTCAGATCGATCGGGATCATCTTTTGGATGCCATGCTGATCGGCCTTCCTGCCGGTTTTATCGGTGCTCGTTTATGGTACATATTGGGGGATCTTAAGAGCTTCCATTCCTTTTTGGATGTCATTGCCGTATGGGAAGGAGGCCTTGCGATCTATGGCGGAATAATGGGCGCGTGTATTGCAGCATTTATTCTTTGCAGGCATAAAAAGATTTCCATGCTGAATCTATTGGATCTGGTGGCAATCGGCTTTATGATCGGCCAGATCATTGGCCGATGGGGAAATTTTGCCAATGTAGAGGTATTCGGTGTGCAGACGGATCTTCCTTGGCGAATGGGTGTCGGTATTGATTGTATTGCTGAGTATGTCCATCCCTTGTTCCTCTATGAATCTCTATGGAATTTGCTCGGCCTGCTGATGCTTTTTGCCTATATGGATTCTCGCAAATTCAAAGGTGAGCTCTTTTTGCTTTATACCGTATGGTATGGAATCGGCCGTGCATGGATGGAGCCTTTGAGAGATTCGGCATATAATTTGAAGATTTTTGGGTTACGCGTCAATATGGTCCTTGCCATTGTAGTTGCTCTTGCGGCCTTGGCTGCATTGCTTTGGATCTATTGGAAGAAGCCTGCGCGTTTGATGATTTCAAAGAATACCGAGGCGGGCGAAGAAGCGCCGAAAAAGGGATACGAAGCGCAATTTGATTATGCGATGGAAGCGGAAGACGAAGCGGATGCTGAGGAGGAAGAGAAAAATGGCGAAGATTATTAATGGGAAAGAGATTGCCGCTCAGGTGCGGGCAGGAATTAAAGAAGAGACAGACCGGCTGATTCAAGCAGGCCTTCAGCCGGGGCTTGCGGTCGTGATTGTGGGGGAGGATAGTGCCTCTCAAGTATATGTCCGTAATAAAATTAAGGCTTGTGCAGAGGTGGGCTTTTATTCCGAAAATTACGCCTTGCCTGAGCAGACGACAGAGAAGGAACTCTTGGATCTGATCGCTCGCTTAAATCAAGATCCCAAGATTCATGGGATTTTGGTGCAGCTTCCTTTGCCTTCTCATCTGGATGAAAATAAAGTGATTCTTGCGATTGATCCTAAAAAAGATGTGGATGCATTTCATACGGAGAATGTGGGCAAAATCATGCTCGGCAATTATGAATTCTTGCCCTGCACCCCTGCAGGTGTGATGAAGCTTCTGGAATACAGCGGCATCGAAGTGGCAGGAAAGGATTGTGTAGTGGTCGGCCGCAGCAATATTGTGGGCAAGCCTCAGGCAATGCTTTTAATGCAAGCTAACGGCACTGTGCAGATCTGCCATTCCAGAACCCGTGATCTTGCTAAAAAGACCGCCGCCGCCGATATTTTGGTGGTTGCGATCGGCAAAGCTAAATTCATAACCGGCGATATGATCAAGGAAGGGGCGGTTGTGATCGATGTAGGAATGGATCGGGATGAGAATGGAAAGCTTTGCGGGGATGTAGATTTTGATTCCTGCTTTGAAAAGGCATCCTATATTACCCCCGTTCCGGGCGGAGTCGGCCCCATGACCATTACCATGCTGCTGCAGAATACATTGATTGCGGCAAAATCTAAAATGAAGGATAAATAAAAATGGAACTTTTGAAAGTCTTATTGGAGCATATGCCGATGATCCTGCCTTCCGTGGGAATCGGTGCTGCTGTACCTTTGGCAGTAATTCTGATTCTTGCTTTTTCTCCCGTGCGTAAAAAAGCGCCTTATTCCTTGATTTTTCAAGGATTTGCCACTTTCTTTGTCTCCTTATTGCTGGTGGCTGTATTATTACTTACAGTGGCGCAAAGCCTCTTGTCTACCATCAGCATCTCTACACAGGCGGCAGGAGATCGCGCAGTAATGATCGGCGGTTGCCTTGTTTTATTGATTTTCTATCTTGTCTCGGAATTATTGAAATTTTTCAGCTATAAGGGTGCTCTTAAAAAAGAAGAAAAGAGATTTTGCGGCGGCTTGCTTTTTGGATGTGGATTTATTTTAGCGCAGAATCTTTTGGTGATGGGGTTGGCCCTTTCTGAAGCGTTTACGGTTGCTCAAGCACTGGGCTTTGGCGTATTAATGCTGATCTGCAGTATCATCTATCTTTTGATCAGTGAGATCGGTTATCAAGCTTGCAAGGATGGGCATCCATATGTGGGCGGTGCGCTGGCAAGCGTATATTTTGCGCTGCTTGCAGTGATGCTGGTTTTTGCAAGCGTTGTCATCACCTATCTCTTTTTGGCCTTTGCTCTGATCTTTGTATTGATCATGGGCTATGTGCTGCTGCCTCTTCCCTTTAAGAAAGGGGGCGAACGATAATGG
>JAZMZQ010000164.1:0-14380 GCA_045586045.1 Eubacteriales bacterium | reverse complement strand
GCTTTGCAAAGCTTTTTGGTACGCTCTATAAGCCAAGCTTCTTTGGTTTGCTTCTCGCTGATTGGCCGGGGGCGCAAGCAGGTCATCAGAGCCTTGCTCATCTATATAGGTTTTTCCATTGCCGCCCAACAGCGCGACAAGGGCGATGGCGATGATCAAAAAAACGCCTGCCGCAGAGACGGCGATATAGAGGGGCTTTTTGCTTTTTTTGGGCTTTGAGAGGAGCCCCTCATGATCCCGCGTCTCCTGCATCAGGGCCAGCAGCTCATCTTCCTCTTCTTCCGAGAGGGGCTCTTGAAGGGGGAGATGGGAGGAATCCTTTGGATAGGCTTTGCAAAGCTTTTTGGTACGCTCTATAAGCCAAGCTTCTTTGGTTTGCTTCTCGCTCAAGGAGGGAGGAAAGCAGATCAGCTCTAAGAAGACCTTTTGCAGAATCTCCAATGCATTTTCTTTATGATTGGTATGGGCCAGCGCAATTTCATAGAGCTTTTGCCCATAGGCAGTCAGCAAAAAGCCGAGTTCCAGATCGGAATAGGCCATGACGATTTCCTCCTTTCTTGGCGACTGTCGAAAAAGGCACTCGTAGTATCGCATACGACTTCGGGTCGTTTTGCCAAAATCAGCATTCTTTTTGGATAGTCTAAAAATAAATTGCTGTTCTTTGATGCAACGAGCCACTCTCAAGGAGTGGCTCGAAATGTTTTGCTTTTTAGCCGTTTAGTATGCTTTGCCCCAATAGACCAATTTCTTGGCGGGCTTGCCGCAGCAAACGCAGGTATCTGCTACTCGCTCCTGATCCTCAAAAGGCATGCAGCGGGAGGAGATATCGGCCTCTTCTTTGAGCTTCAGCTCGCAGGCCTCCTCGCCGCACCACATGGCGCGGATAAAGCCGTTCTTTTGGGCGGCGGTTTCTTTGATTTCTTCCAAGGTGGTGGCGGTATAGGTCATCTCCTTGCGGCGGGCAAGGGCGCGATCGAAGAGATTTTGCTGAATCTCTTGGAGCAGCGCGGGGATCACGGTTTCCAGCTCGGAGAGCTGAACGGTGATTTTTTCGGCGGTATCTCTGCGGGAGAGGATGCAGACGCCGTTTTCAATATCCCGAGGCCCGATCTCCAAGCGGATGGGCACGCCCCGCATCTCATGCTGGGCAAATTTCCAACCGGGGCTGTTGTCGCTATCGTCCACCTTCACGCGGCAGACCTTTTTCAGCATGGTTTCCAATTCGGCAGCCTTTTCCAAAACGCCCGCCTTATGCTGAGCAACAGGCACAATCATGACCTGAGTGGGCGCCACCTTGGGCGGCAGGACCAGACCATTATCATCGCCATGGGTCATGATGACAGCGCCGATCAGGCGGGTGGTGCAGCCCCAGGAGGTCTGGAAGGGATGGGTCAGCTGATTATTTTTATCGGCAAAGGTAACGCCGAAGGCCTTGGAGAAGCCGTCCCCAAAGAAATGGGAAGTGCCGCTTTGCAGCGCTTTGCCGTCATGCATCAGGGCCTCGATGGTATAGGTGGCTTCGGCGCCTGCAAATTTTTCTTTATCGGTCTTGCGCCCTTCTACAACGGGGATGGCAAGATACTCTCTGCAGAAACGGGCATAAACATCCAGCATATTCAAGGTCTCGGTCTCTGCCTCTTCGCGGGTGGCATGGAGCGTATGGCCCTCCTGCCAGAGAAACTCACGGGTCCGCAGGAAGGGGCGGGTGGTCTTTTCCCAGCGCACCACCGACACCCATTGATTATAAAGGAGCGGCAGATCGCGCCAAGAATGGACAATATCCTTAAAATGATCGCAGAAAAGAGTCTCGGAGGTGGGGCGGATGCAATAGCGCTCCTCCAGCTTCTCACTACCGCCGAAGGTTACCCAAGCGGCCTCGGGGGCAAAGCCCTCCACATGGTCCTTTTCAATATTCAGAAGGCTCTCGGGAATCAGCATGGGCATGCAGATATTTTCATGGCCCAGCTCCTTAAACATTCCGTCCAGCGCGCTTTGCATCAGCTCCCACATGGCATAGCCATAAGGGCGGATGATCATAAAGCCTTTTACATTGGAATAAGCGGCAAGATCCGCTTTTTTTACAATATCGGTATACCATTGAGCGAAATCCACATCCATTGCGGTAATTTCGCGCACCATCTTTTTATTTTCCACGATGATTCCTCCAACTACTTATTAACGCTACTATTATATAGATTTTATTTCTTTAAGTCAAGAATATTTGACTTTTTCTCTTCGCATAGGTAAAATAATAAGCGAGGTGATATGAAATGAAACTGCTTCTGACAGCAGATCTCCATATTAAAAATCAAGAGAACCTTTCTCTTCTGCAAAGGATCATTGATGCGGCAAAGAAGGAAGGCTGCAAGGCGATTCTGATCGCCGGAGATCTTTTGGATTCTCCCTTCCCCGAAGAGCAGACCGAGCGTGCCCTTCTTTCCATGCTGGAAGGGGCGGGGCTTCCCATCCTGATGGTGGCGGGCAACCATGATCCCCTTGATCTGACCGATTGCTATGGAAAGCTGCCCGAAAACGTAAAGCTCTTCCAAGAGACCCTCTCAAGCATTTCCTTGGGAGAGGGGGTAGAGGTCTATGGCTTTTCCGATACCCGCGGCGGCAAGGCGCGGCATTTTTCAAAAGCGGTGGCCACCGAAGGGGATGGGGTGAAGATTCTGATGGCCCACGGCCAGCCGGACGGTGCCGATGGCAGTTATTTTCCCATCAGCACCGCAGCAGTGGCCGAGAGCGGATTTTCTTTGGCTTTGCTGGGCCATGTCCATAAATGGGAGCAGCGCACGGTCGGCGGATGCCGCATCCTTTTGCCCGGAATCCCCGAGGGGCGGGGCTGGGATGAGACCGGCGAGCGATTCATCTGGATTGCCGCAGTAAGAGAGGGCGCGATAGAACTCTCACCCAAAAAAATCGCCATCAAGACCTATATGGAATATGAGATAGATCTGACCGATTGCGAGGAAGAGCAAGCCCTTGCCCGCATGGAGGCTCAAGAGATTCCCGCCGCCACCGAGGCGCGCCTGATTTTGATCGGGGCCCCTGCCGCCGATCCCGATCCCGCCATTGCGCTTTATACCGAAAAATATGGGCGGGCGGTAAAGGATTGCACCGAGCAGGCAAGCTCCATGGCGCTTCTGATGAAGCAAAATACATTGCAAGGCGCTTTCGCCCGCCGCGCCATGGCGGAGATTGAGCAGGCAGAAGGGGATGAGCGGGCCCTTTTGGAGGAGGCCCTTCGCCTTGGCTTGCGGGCCTTGAAAGGGGGAAGACGATGAAGCTTCAGAAGATTCGAGTGGATCACTTTGGCAAGCTGGAGGATTTCAGCATAGATCTTTCCGATGGGCTGAATCGATTCTGCTATCCCAATGAATTCGGAAAAAGCACGTTAATGGCTTTTATTTATTTCATCTTTTATGGGTACGACAGTAAATGGATGAAAGCTTATTTTCCATGGAAAGGCGGCCCTCTTTCGGGGAGCATCACCTTCTCCTTGGAAGGAAAAGAATGGCAGATTTTTCGCCATCACCCCCAAAAGGGAGCGGAGCGGCAGCAGGTAATGGATCTTACCGCCGGCAAAGAGCTGGCAATGGCGGTACGGGAAAAGCCGGGGCCCAAGCTTTTGGGGCTGGACGGGGAGACCTTTATGCGCACTTTCTTTGTGCGGCAGGGAGACCTCTTCTTTGATCGGACCGACGGGCTGGATACCGCTCTTAAAAATTTGGCCGCCACCGGCGATGAAAACGCCTCTTTTTCGCAGGCAATGGACCTTTTGACCAAGGAGCATAATCGCTATTGCTATACCACCCGCAAGATGGGGCCGCTCATTGATCTGAAAAATGCACTTCTGGAAAAGAAGGTGGAGCTTTCCCGCTTGGAGCAGGCCATTGATGGGCAGATTGCCAAAAAGCAGGAAATGGATGGCTTGGAGCAGGAAAAAGCGGCGCTGGAGAAGGAACTTGAGGCGCTGGAGAAGCGCATGGAACAAGCAAAAAAGAATGATGCCGCCCGCAGGATTCAAAGCTTAAAGCAACAAGAAAATACGGCGGCAGAGCCTAAAAGCCGAGCGGCGGATACCGCTCTTTTGGAGCAAGAGCAGGCGTTTATGAAAATAAAAGAGACGGAAAGTCTCTATGCTTCTAAAAAGGAGCAAGCAGAGCAAATAGTAAGAGAGCGGCAGAATGAGCAGCATCGCTTGGAAGCCTTTTATCTGCCGGCTGATACCAAAGAAAAATTGGAGCAATTAGAGAAGGGAAATAAAAAGAGCCCCATGGGAGGCATTTTATTATTGATCCTTGCTGTCGGCTGCGGAGTCGGCGGAATCTTTTTGAATCTTCTTTGGATGGGCGTTGCAATCTTCGGCGCTTTAGGGCTGTTGCTTTTGCTAAGACCCTTCCTCCTTCAAAATCAGCTATGCCGCCATTGCGGCGTGGCAGATCTCAGAGGGCTTCGGGAGCGCTGGAATCAATATGATGCCGCAAAAACCCGCATTGCCGCCTTGGAGCAAGAGGCAGAGGAGGGAAATGCCCTGCTGAAGGAGCTGGAAAACCGCCTTTCTGCGGAGCGGGAGGCTTTGCAGAGAATGGCGGTCTCTACCCGTCTTTTTACCTTGGAGGAATTGAAGAAAGAGCAATTTGATCGAGCGGTTTGGAAGCAGACGGCCGCCAATCAAGCAAGCCATCAAGAAGCCCTTTTGCAAGGCCGCACTTTAGAAGAATGGCAGGCACAGGCCCAAGGAGGCGATCCGGAAGGGGAGCGCTATGAGCCCCTCTTTTTGAAAAAACAAGAGGCCCTTTCTCGCTTGAGCCGGTTGATGGAGGCTTTGGATCAAAAGGATCTTTATCAGCTTTCCGCCCTTTGGAAGGAAGCGGAGGCGCTGCGGGCGGAGATTGCCGCCGATGAGCGAAAGAGGAAGGAATGGGAGGCCGCTCTTGCGGCGGTGCAGCAGACCATGGATTGGCTGAGAGAGGCCAATGAGGATATGTCCTTGCATTTTGCGCCCCGTCTTTGCAAAGGGGCAGGGGAGCTGCTCTCTTGCCTGACGGATGGTGCTTATGATACGGTGCAGATGGACGAGCAATATGATATTCGGCTGGAAACGGCCGCGGGCTCTTATCCTACCGCCTCTTTTTCAAGGGGGACAAAGGATGCCATCTATTTCGCCTTCCGCTTGGCGGTGGGGGAGCTGATCAGCCCCATTGCATTGCCGCTGCTGCTGGATGATCCGTTTGTGAATCTGGATGATGAGCGGCGCGCTTTGGCGGAGGAAATGCTGGAAAAGAGCGCAAAAGGGCGGCAAATCCTTTATTTTACCTGTAGCGAACGATAAAAAACAGCAGCCCAAAAACCCTATTGCCATGCGGTTTTTGGGCTGCTGTTTTGATGGCGCGCTCTTTGGCGGAGGCTAAAATAAGAAAAAACTATTGTAATTTTTGCGATTTTATTATAAAATAATAGTAACTATGTGAAGGAGGATGTTTCGCTATGACCATTAATAATCATAACGGAGATATCAATATAACCGAAGCGGTTTTTGCCAATATTGTCGGCCACGTGGCCAATTCTTGCTACGGCGTGGTAGGAATGGCTGCCAAATCTGCAGGGGACGGAATCGTATCCCTGCTGAAAAAGGATCACTATGAGAAGGGCGTTAAGGTCATTCCCGTAGAGGACGGTATTGAGGTAGAGATGCATATCGTCGTGCTCTATGGGGTGAATCTGCCCGCAGTAACCCGCAGCATTTCCAAGGAAGTAAAATATAATGTAGAGCAGATGACCGGCTTTACGGTGAAGAAGGTCAACATTTTTGTTGACGGAATGAAAGTAAACTAAGGAGAGAAGCATCGAGATGATTACCGGTAAACAGTATTGCGAGATGGTGATTTCCGGATGTAACCATATCAGCAATCAAAAAGCGGCTATCAACGCGCTGAATGTATTTCCTGTTCCGGACGGAGATACCGGCACCAATATGTCGTTGACCATTTCTGCCGCTTCCAAGGAATTGAAGGCGCTTAGCGAAAATTGCACCATCGGAGAAGCCTCCGATCGGGCGGCAGGCGCAATGCTCAAGGGCGCAAGAGGCAATAGCGGCGTTATTTTGTCCCTGCTTTTCCGCGGGATTTCCAAGGGCTTAAAAGGAAAAGAGACTGCGGATGCCAAGGATTTGGCCGCAGCATTGGATCTGGGCGTAAAGGCAGCCTATCGGGCGGTTATGAAGCCCACGGAAGGCACAGTCCTGACCGTCTCCCGCGTGGCCTGCGAGCGGCTGCTCCGGTTTGTGGAGAGCGGCGTATCTGCAGTTGAGGCGCTGGAATACTATGTGAATGAAGCCAATAATGTATTGGCAGAAACCCCCGAAATGCTTCCTCAGCTGAAGCAGGCAGGGGTGGTTGATGCAGGCGGTAAGGGTTTTGCTGTCGTAATGGAAGGTGCTCTTTCTGCGCTGAAGGGTCAGCCCATTGAGCCCGCCGAGGTTGTAGAGGCGGTTGAAGATACCGTTGTTGATGATGTGGCTCTTCGGGAAGAGGATATTAAATTTGCTTATTGCACCGAATATATCGTTACAGTAGACGAGACCGCCAAAAAGCATAATCCCGCCGAGTTGCGCAGCTATCTGGAATCCATCGGTGATAGCGTGGTTTGCGTACCCGATAATGATATTATCAAGGTCCATGTGCATACCAACCATCCCGGTAAGGCCATTGAAGAGGCCATCCGCTACGGAATGTTGGTGAATCTGAAGATTGATAATATGAAGGAAGAATTCCGCGCGCGCCAAAAGGAAGAGGCCGCTAAAGGCCCTGTCATTGCCGAGAATGAAAAGCGCTATGGCTTTGTATCGGTGGTGGCAGGCGCAGGCCTTGCAAATCTTTGCAGAGAGCTGGGCGTTGATACGGTGGTAGAAGGCGGGCAGACCATGAACCCCTCTACCGCAGATATTCTGGCGGCAGTAAATGCCACCCCCAGCGAGATTGTATTTGTCCTGCCCAATAATAAAAATATTATTATGGCCGCCGAGCAGGCCAAGGAGCTTTCTACCGCCAAGCAGGTAATCGTCATTCCTACCAAGACCGTTCCGCAGGGCATCAGCGCCATGCTGGGCTTTGACGAGAGCATGGAGCCGGAGGAGATTCAAGAAGCCATGGCCGGCCAGATCGAGATGGTAAAGACTGCGCAGGTAACCTATGCTGCAAGAGATTCGGTTTATGACGATCAAGAGATCAAAGAAGGCCAGCTTTTGGGCCTGATGGAAACCAAGGTAACCTTTGTCGAGGATGAGATGCAGACTTTGGTCGGCAAACTCTTCGAGCAGCTGACCCAAGAGGGCGGCTCCTATATCAATATCTACTACGGTGAGGATGTTACCGAAGAGGATGCCATGAAGGTGCAAGAGCAGGTGCAGGCGATGGTTCCCGATGCAGAGGTTATTTGCCTTGCAGGCGGGCAGCCGGTCTACCACTATATCTTCTCCGTAGAGTGATGAGGGATGTTAAAATTGCCTGAAACCGCAAAGGGCAGGGAGAAAAAAGAATTTCTAAGAATTTCTCTTGAAAATAAATTTTAGAGACGACTAATAAAAGGAAGAAACCTATTGCAGGAGCAATAGGTTTCTTTTTATGCCCTTTGCTGCTCCGATTCGTGCCACTCGGCGTACCGATGTACGCCTTCGGGTAACCCTGACGGCACGAAATCGAAGCTTTCAAACAATTTTTCCGATCCCTCCGGTCTCTGCTCAAGATACAGAAGGGATGTTAAAATTGCCTGAAAGAATTTTTCTTAAAATTCAAATTGCAAAATAATAAATAAAAGGAAGGGGCTGTAAAAAATCGCAATGATTTTTTACAGCCCCTTTATTTTTATTCTTCGAGGGTCAGATGCCCTGTCTTGATCATAGAGGAGCCCTCGCTTCCGCAAAGGACAATATGATCCAGCAAAGTGATGCCCACTTCCTTAAGCTTTTTCTGAATAAAGGTGGTGGCAGCCACATCCTGAACAGAGGGCAGCGAGTGGTTGAAATGATTATGCGCCAGCACCACATAACGGCTGTTGAGCCTTAGCGCCGTCTTCAAAAGGCGGCCGGTGCTGATCTCTACCATATGGGCGTTGCCCTCATAGAGTAGGCCGCATTGGATCAGCCGTTTATTTTGGTCTAAATAAGCGGCATAGACACATTCGTTCTCCCGATCAATCATTCGCGCGGCAAAGAAGGGGATGGTCTCATCGGGGGTGATCAGCTTTAAGCAGGATTCGGTCTTTTGCTCATAATAGCGGCGGGAAAAGGCGGGAAGAAGCTTCAGCAGAAAGGCGGCCTTTGGGCCAACGCCTTCTATGCGGGCAAGCTCTTCCTTTTCTGCATCCAGAACGCCTTGGAGAGAGCCGAAAGAATCGATCAGCAAATGGGCAAGGTCGTTGGTATCTTTTTGGACAATGACATAAGTGAGGATCAGCTCCAGCAGCTCATGATCGCTGAATCCTTCTGCTCCTGTGGCCTCAAAGCGCTCCCGAAGGCGGGCGCGATGGCCTTCATGGCGGTGCTCCATCAATTCTCAGGCACCTCGCCCACTCCGTTTAGGATATAGCGGGGGCAATAGGGGAAGCGATGGAGATCTTCCTTGGCGGTAACGCCGCTGAGCACCAAGACTGTATCGATCTCCGATTCCACACCTGCCACAATATCGGTATCCATCCGATCTCCGATAATGGCGATATCTTCCTCCTTGCAGCCTAAAAGATCCAAGCCGCAGCGCATCATCAAGGGATTGGGCTTGCCCAGATAGTAGGCTTGCTTGCCGGTTGTCAGTTCAATGGGGCTGACCAAGGCCTTGCAGGCAGGCACAATCATGCCGCCGTTGCCGGGGCCGGTCAGATCGGGATTGGTGCCGATCAGCTTTGCGCCGTTATGAAGCAGCTCTACCGCTTTGATAATAGACGTATAGTTATAATTGCTGGTTTCCCCAACCACTACATAGTCGGGGTTGACATCGTTCATGGAGATGCCCGCATCATATAAGGCGTTCATCAGCCCCGGCTCGCCGATCACATAGGCGGTGCAGCCCGGTTTTTGCTTGGCCAAAAAGGCGGCGGTAGCAAGGGCGGAGGTATAGAAATGAGATTCATCAATATCCAGCCCCAATCGCTTCATCTTCAGCTGCAGCTCCTTGGGAGAGCGCTCGGAACTATTGGTCAGGAACAAGAATTTTTTATTTTCTTTATAAAGCCACTCTACAAATTCTTTTACGCCGGGCAGCAGCTCGTTCTGATAATAGATGACGCCGTCCATATCGCAGATAAAGCCTTTTTTATCTTTTAAGCTCATAGCAACCTTCCTCTTAATCTAAATAGTCCATGGGATCAATGCCCATCATCGGCATCAAGCGGGTCAGCAACAAGCGATAGCGCATATAGGGATGATAGCGCATGGCGTCTTTCATAAATTCATCGCTTACCCCGACCTCATCGGGCGTAATGGGCGCCCCTGCAATGTTCATCATCTCGATAAGCTTTTCGTTGGTAGGCAGAGTCTCTTGAATGATCTTGCGGATGGTGGGCCATGCCTCCTCCAGCTTTTTGGGGTCTACAAGATCGGTAATGGTGGGATCATTGAGCTTCTTGACATCGGCATGAAGGCTCTCATGATAATGGGCATAGACATCTTCCCAATCCGTAGGATCCTTGGTGCAGGAGATGGTCTCCAAGCGATCCGCCATATTCCGATAGATGCGGTTGCAATAGACAGTGGCAACTCCAACCTTGCGGCCGTGATAATCCGGCCAGATGCCCTTGATGACTTTATGGCACTCCAGATAATGGGAGACCACATGCTCAGCGCCGCTTGCGGGGCGGGAGCAGCCTGCCAGCTTCATGGCAAGGCCGGTCATGATCAGCGCTTCCATAATGGCGCCGGCCGTTTCCTCATCATCTGCTAAGACCGAATCGGCCAAAGCGGCGATGCGATCAGTTGCGTCGCGGGTGATGGCGGCAATTTTATCGCAATAATATTCATCGATCAGAAGCTGCGCCAGCTGCCAATCCACAAGCCCGATATATTTTGCCATCATATCGCCGAAGCCGGAAGATTTTAAGATATTGGGCGCCTTGGCCAAAATCTTGGTATCGCCGATGATGACCATGGGCTGCTCTGCCTGCCAGGAGGATTTGAAATTATTCTCGACAATGGGAGCGGTATCGGAGGCAAAGCCATCCATAGAGGGGGCGGTGGCAAAGATGCAGAAAGCCTTTTCCTTCTCATAAGCGGCCACGCGGCAGATATCGTTAAGAGAGCCGGTGCCCACGGAGATCAGGCCGTCCACATCCAAAAGCAAAGCCTCTACCTCGCGGACCTGCTCTACCTTGGCATATTTCATATCCTCATAGATCAGCTGCTTGATGGTAAAGCCTGCATCGGTCAGGCTCTCCAAAATGCCTTCGCTGACTCCTAAGGTATTGCGGTCTGCCACCAAAAGGATCTTTTCGGGGAAGCCTGCATCCTTCAAAATTTTGCCGGTCTTGGCGGTAAGGCCGGAGCCGATCTCTACCACCTTGGTGGCAAAGGTATGTTCTCTGCCGCAGGGGCAGTCTTTTAATTGATCTAAGATTTTTTGAAGATTCATTTTGATTTCCTTTCTTTTTATATTTTATTTATTCTATCATTATTTTCCATAAAAAGCAAGTCGGCCGAAGGGGAAAGAGAAAAAATAAACGGAAAGAATTGAAATATTGATTTTGAGAGGCGTTTATGATAAAATAAATAAGTTATAAAGATTTATGGGAGGATACGATGCTCTTTACAACTCAAGTCTTTACATTTGGATTTTTCCCCCTCTGCATGGTTGTTTATTATCTGGCGGTTTTGCTGGAGAAGAAGACCCCGCTTGCAGGCTTTTTGAAAAAATGCAGATTTGCCGATCTTGCTTTGATCGGGATCAGCAGTCTCTTTTATCTTTGGGCCTGCTTTGATGATCTTTTTCGCTTTGCGGCATATATCGTATTGGTCTGGCTTTTCGGAAAGCTGCTGCAAAGAGGGCGGCGCAAAAATTTCTGCTTAATTGCCATTGATGCAGAGAACACTGCCGAGAAGAAATTACTGCGGCTTTCTCTGCCGATCTTTGCAGTGTCCGTAGCAATAATTGTCGGCCTTCTGATTCATTATAAGTATACCGGTCTCCTTGCAGAGACATGGAATTTTTTAACCAACGATACTTTGAGCGGGAAATCCATCCTTGCGCCGTTGGGCATTTCCTTCATCACCTTTTCTGCCATCTCCTATCTTGCGGATATCTATATGGGAAAAGCAGAGGCGGGAAGCTTGATGGATTGCGCCTTATATCTCTCCTTTTTCCCCAAGGTGGTCTCCGGCCCGATTGTGCTTTGGCGGGATTTTCGCGGCCAGATTACAGAGCGCAAGATCAGCCTGACTCTTTTGGCCGAAGGGATGAGCCGGATCATGATCGGTTTTGCAAAAAAACTGATTCTGGCAGATACCTTCGGTGCTTGCGTGGCCTCGGCCTCCACCGCCATCGATACCCCTACTGCCTGGGGGATTGCGCTGCTTTATATGCTGCAAATTTACTATGATTTTTCCGGCTATTCCGATATCGCCATCGGCCTTTCCAATATGCTGGGCTTCTCCATCAAGGAAAATTTCAATTTTCCTTATATTTCCTGCTCCATCACCGAGTTTTGGCGGCGGTGGCATATTTCTTTGGGGACCTGGTTCCGCGAGTATATCTATTTCCCCTTGGGCGGAAGCCGCCGCGGGAAAAAGAGAGCGCTGATCAATGTGGCAATTGTCTTTCTGCTTACCGGCATTTGGCACGGCGCAGGCTGGACCTATATGCTTTGGGGCATCATCAACGGTGCCTGCAATATCATTGAGAAGCTGATCGCCGATCGGCGCTGGTATCAAAAGACGCCGAAGATCCTTAAATGGGGCGCCACCATGGCCGTTACCTTCTTCTGCTGGGAATTATTCCGCTTTACGGAATTTACCCCCTGCTTGGAGTGGTTCAAAATCATGCTGGGGCAAGGAGATTTTGCAAGCATTCCCTATACATGGGAATACTATTTTGACCTGAGAATCATTGCCTTGGCCGGCGTGGGCATCCTTGGCTCTACCCTTTTCGGCTTGCCGAAGGTGCAGCAGGCTTATCAATGGTTTAAGGGAAAGCCTTATGGATATATGATCCATCAGCTGATCATTGTGGTGCTGTTTGTGGTCTCCATCTTGTTTATGATCAATTCCACCTACAGCCCGTTTATCTATTTCCAATATTAAGGAGGGAGGGAGCAATATGAAACTACTCAGAATCATTACTGTTTTGGTATTTGCGGCGGTAATCACCGTGCCCCTTTTCTGCTTTAATACCACCGCCGATGCGGTATCCTTGATCGACAATCGAAAGTTGACAGAGAATCCCTTTACCTTAGATGGGGATCTGACGGTAAATATCCAAAATTATATCAACGATCGCATCGGCCTCAGAGACGAGGCCATCAACGCGTACACGCAGCTGAATGATAAGCTTTTTAAGAAGATGGTTCATCCCTCTTATGATTATGGGAAAGAGGGGTATGTATTCGGTGCGGGCATTACCACCGGCGGAGAGTTCGGCGATTATCATCTGGCTTTTGCCGATATGGTGGAAAAAATGCAAAATTATTGTCAAGAGCGAAATGTCCCGTTTTTATTTGTCTTCAATCCTGCCAAGCCTGCGGTCTATTCGGAATATATCGCAAAGGGGATCAATTATAATCGGGATTGGGTGGATCAATTCTTTGCCGAGCTGGATCAGCGAGGGATTCACTATTTGGATAATACCCAAACCATGAAGGCCATGCGGGAAAAAGGAATGGAAGGCTTCAATCAAAAATATGATGCCAACCATTGGAATGATCTGGGTGCCTTCTATGGCACGCAAGCCATTCTGAAGCGGCTGCAGGAGCAGAATCCGGCAGTGCATGTGAATGAAATCGAGGAATTCTCTGTGGGAGAGACCTTGAAGGAATCGTTGCTGGTCTCCAAGTTTCCCATCAATGAAAAGGTGCCGGCGCTGGAGCTGAAGAATTCGGTATCCAATCGGAATGAATCCTATACCGCAGAATTGGCGCTTCATCCTTCCTATAAAGCGTTTGGTTATTATGTCAATGAAGCCGATTATGCAAAAGAAACGCCAAAGGCGCTGGTATTTCAAGGAAGCTATATGAATTCTTATGGATATAAATATATGCAAAATGCATTCAGAGAGTATGTTTATGTCCATGATTATCAGAATGTCATGAATCTTCCCTATTATTTCAATATTTTCCGGCCCGAGTGTGTGGTATTCGAGGTGGCGGAATATACCTTCTTGGAGGAATATTTCAGCTATGAGAGCATGGTGGATATCAATTATAATCCCGTAAAAACCACCGAGGCCCGAATCCAAGGGGCAGAAAACGAACTTTCGGCAGAGCAGGGAGAGACGCTGACAACCCTTACCTGGAAAACCGATCAAGCGTATCCTTATGTATGGATTGAATTGGATGAGATTTATGATATGCAAAAGATCGAGGGTGGCTATCAGGTAACGATAGAGACGGCCCGATATCAAGCAGCGAAAGATCAGATAAAAATCTATGGTTAATAAAAAGCGGAGTGCATTGCACTCCGCTTTTTATTATAAAATTCTTTTATTTCTTGTAGAGAGGGCCGTAGGTAGCGCAAGCGCGATAATCCTGACCTTCTTTATCCATGCCGAAGGCATTCCAGCAAGCAGGACGATAGATTTCCTCTTCGGGAACGTTATGCATGCATACGGGGATGCGGAGCATGGAGCACATGGTAATAAGATCAGCGCCGATATGGCCGTAGCTGATGGCACCGTGGTTGGCGCCCCAGTTCATCATGACCTCATAGGCGGTCTTGAAGGCAGAGCCTTCCTTTCCGTCGCAGCGAGGAGCAAACCAAGTGCAGGGCCAAGTGGGGTTGGTGCGCTCCATCAGGGTATCGGATACCTCATCGGGGAGCTTCACCGTCCAGCCCTCGGCGATCTGCAGGACAGGGCCGATGCCCTTTACAAGGTTCAGGCGGATCATGGTGCAGGGCATCTCTGCCTTGGTGGTATAGTGGCTGGAGAAGCCGCCGCCGCGGAAATTATCGAAGCCGGCCTCGCACCATACGGTGGCATCGGTCATCTTCTTGATGTCTTCCTCGGTGACTTCCCACCAACGCTTCATGGTGGGGTTGCCGTTCTCATCGGTGCAGACGCCGGAAGCATCCAGACAGGCAGCGCCGGAGTTCAGCAGGTGAATCAAGCCGTCGGACTCCTTTGCCTTGCCCTTGAGCTTGTAACCGGTGACCCGCTTGGTAGCCTCGCCGGACCAGTAAGTA
>JAZMZQ010000163.1:0-5997 GCA_045586045.1 Eubacteriales bacterium | reverse complement strand
TATCAAGAGCAAATATCCCGAATTGATCGAACGCTTCAATATTCCTTTGGATGAATATCCCCGCCGCTGCGTCAATCAGATCGAAAAATGGAAGGATGAATATAAGGAGCTGCTGGAAGGCGGTGTAAAAGAGCATACCCGCTCTAAGGAGTATGCTTCCCGCATCATGGAATCCATTGTAGCCGATATCCCTTATCAGATCGGCGGAAATGTCCTTAATAACGGGCTGATCACCAATCTGCCTGCAGAGGCTTGCGTAGAGGTTCCCTGCCTTGTAAACGGTCATGGGATTCATCCCTGCCATGTAGGGGCTCTGCCCGTGCAGTGCGCTGCTATGAATATGACCAACATCAATGTGCAGCTGCTGACCATCGAGGCCGCCCGCACCTTAAAGAAGGAGCATATCTATCAGGCTGCTATGCTGGATCCTCATACCGGCAGTGAATTGGATATCGATACCATCAAAAAGATGGTAGACGATCTGATTATCGCCCACGGCGATTATTTACCCGAATTTCACTAAAGAACATTAAAAAGGCTGTGTAGAAATTTTCTTCTACACAGCCTTTTTTATTATTTGGTTTCAACCGTTTCTGCAGGGATGATTACATCATCGCTGGGGCTGGCTTCAGCCTCTGCTTGAATCTGCTCATCAAAGGAATACATGGGCTTTACATCCTTGCCCTTAATCTTACGATCAATATAATTGCGGGTAATCTTAAATACCAAGGGGCTGAGAATAACAACCGCAATCAGGTTGGGGATCATCATCAGACCATTGAAGGTATCGGAAATATCCCAAGCCAAAGAAGAGGTCATCACCGCACCGGAGACAATCATCAATACAAAAATGACCTTATAAACTTTAACCGACTTGGTGCCAAAGAGATATTCCACAGCCTTAGAGCCATATTGAGACCAACCCAATACCGTAGTAAAAGCAAAGAGCAACATCGCGATTGCAATAAACCATTCTCCTGCCTGACCATATATATTACCAAAGGCCTTACTGATCAAGGTGGCATCATTGGTGCCTGCTGCCACAACGCCGGTCTCCAGATTGATAAAACCGGAGGTCAGCGCAATCAAAGCAGTCATGGTGCAGACGATCATGGTATCAAAGAACACCTCGAAAATGCCCCACATCCCTTGCTTTACAGGCTCTTTTACATTAGAAGAAGAATGAACCATTACAGAGGAGCCAAGGCCTGCCTCATTGGAGAATACACCTCTCTTACAGCCCTGCACAATCACCAGCTTCAATGCAGCGCCTGCAGCACCGCCGGCCAATGCCTTTACGCCCAGAGCATGGGCAAAGATGGATTTGAATGCAGGCAGGATCAATTCATAATTAAGACCAACTGCGATCAAACCTAAGACCACATATGCAACTGCCATAAAGGGCACGACCCGCTCAGCAACGGTTGCAATTCTCTGCAAGCCACCGATGATAATCAGCGCACCGATCACCAAAAGCACCAAGCCGATGATCAGATTGATCATATTCACCCCGCCGAGTGTCCACTCCACATTGGAGAAGAAGGCAGATTCCATATTGAGGGTGATCTTATTGACCTGACCCATATTGCCGATACCGAAGGAAGCCAGAATCGCAAAAATCGCAAAAAGAACGGCTAAAACAGAAGCGATCTGCTTCAACCCTCTCTTTTTACCCATACCATCCTTTAAGTAGTACATGGCACCGCCGGACCATTCACCGTCTTTATTTTTGCGGCGGTAGAAGATGCCCAATACATTCTCGGAATAGTTGGTCATCATGCCAAGAAAAGCAGCTACCCACATCCAAAGGACCGCACCGGGGCCGCCGAGGCAGATTGCTGCAGCCACACCTGCGATATTGCCGGTACCGACCGTTGCGGCAAGAGCGGTGCAGAGTGCCTGAAATTGAGAAATGGATTTCTTATCGGTCTTTTTAGTAGAAGTATTATCCTTCTTAAAAATGGTCATAATGGTGTTGGTCCACCAATGACGCAGGTGTGTAATCTGAAACAGGCCGGTTACGGCAGTCATAATCACACCGGCGATCAACAAAAGATACAGACCGAAATCAGTCCAGATCCAGGTATTGATCACATTATTGATCTCGGTTACCTTTTCTACAAATGCGTTCATGCTTAAAAATCCCCTTTCATTTAACGCAAAGAATAAAAAAACAGACCGCCCGCGCTATTGCACAAACGATCTGCAAAAAAACAAAAGATTCCTCTTTCAAAAAAACTTCTTTGTCCTTTTGCCTGAGAGTTTCACGCAATTTACGCTTGCCCCTTCGGCACCCAACTCAATGGGATTCTCCAAAGCTCTATCCCCTTGCAGTCTTCCTGCAAGGATCACATAGATATTCTGTTTTGAATAATAGAATTATTATAACCGACAATTCTTCAAATTGCAAGTGTTTTTTTAATTATTTTTTATCCTTTTACTGCGCCGGAGATGACGCCTTTAATAATATGCCGCTGACCGACGGCGTAAAAGACAATAATAGGAATAATCGCCAGCGTCAGAAGAGCCATAAAAGCGCCGTAGTCCACTGATCCATAGCTATCGGTCGTAGCAGATTGGATGGCCATGGGAATGGTATAATATCCTTTCGTCTTATCTAATACCAAAGTAGGCAAAAGGTAATCGTTCCAAACCCACATGGCCTGCAAAATTGCCACCGAGATATAGGTGGGGCGCATAATAGGAAGGACCACCCGAAAAAAGGTAGAGAGCGGATTACATCCATCGATCATAGCAGCCTCTTCAATTTCAATGGGAATTCCTTTGATAAAGCCCGTAAAAATAAATACCGCAAGCCCTGCGCCGAACCCTAAATAGACCAAGGGAATTGTCCACGGGGAATTGAGCCCCAATCGATCAGAGATAAAGGGCAGAGTAAACATCACCATCTGAAAAGGAACCGCCATGGAAAAGACGAAAAAGAAATAAAGGCCGCGGCAGAATCTCCCCCCTACCCGCTCCAAAAACCACGCACACATCGAAGTGCAGAGCAGAATCAATACTACCGAGAGAACTGTAATCATTAAGCTATAGCCCATGGATTGAAAAAAACGAATGGAGGTAACGCCCCGCACGAAATTCTTAATTCCCACAAAGGTTTCCCGATTGGGAAGAGCAAAAACCTGATCGGTGATCGCCTCTTTTGTCTTAAAGGAATTGATCAGCAGCACCAGAAGAGGGATCAGATACACCGCGGATAAAGCCGCAAAAAACCATGAAAGCCATGATCTTTTCATTGGCGCACCTCCCTTCGATGGGTAGACCATAGCTGCAGAAGGGCTATGGTGGCTACGATGATAAAGAAGATCACCGCCATCGCTTGAGCGGTCCCATGGGCACGAGGGGTGGTGCCATAGGCATTTCGGATTGCCATGGCAAGCATTTCGGTAGTAGAGCCCGGTTTTCCATCGGTTAGGGCAAGATTCTGATCATAAAGCTTAAAGGAATTGGTGAGGGTGAGAAAGGTGCAGATGGTAATAGAAGGCATCACCATGGGGATGGTAACATTTTTTAATGTCTGCCATCTGCCGGCCCCATCGATGCGAGAGGCTTCAAGCAGCTCCTCCGGCACACTTTGAAGGCCTGCGATATAGATAATCATCATATAACCAATCTGCTGCCATGCAACCACCGCCACCAGCCCCCAAAAGCCAAAGGCAGTGCTATAGGAAAGGTCCTTGCCAAATAAAGGAATCAAGATTCCGTAATTGATCAGCATTTTCCAAATATATCCCAATACAATTCCGCCGATCAGATTGGGCATGAAAAAGACCGTACGAAATAAATTGGTGCCCCTGATTCCGCGGGTAAGACCCAAGGCTACAAAAAATGCCGCCAAATTGATCAGCACCACCGATACCAAGGTAAAAAGCGCCGTAAAGCCAAAGGAATACCAAAAGCCGCTATCGGCCGTAAAGACCCGAAGGTAATTAGAAAAGCCCACAAAAGTAGGCTCTTCGATTGTGGCATATTCGCAAAAGGATAGCCAAATCCCCATGAAAAACGGGATGGCAAAGCCGATAATAAAGGCGATTAATGTGGGGAGCAGAAAGATGGGAAACCATCTTGCTGTAGGCTTATTCATAAAAGATCAACCTCCGTAGTTGGCATCGTATTCCTTTTTCCAGCCATCTACAAAAGCATTCTTCACCTCTGCCCACAAAGCATCGGTCCTGCCGCCTTGGGCATACGCCAGAAGCGCAGCACCCACTCCATCCTTCCACTTTTCACCGGGGATGGTAGAGAAACTCCAAGAAACCGGCTCATGGCCTGCAGCGAGATAATCATCTGCCGCCTGAATCAAAGGATTATCCGATTGCTTTGCTTTCTTAAAGGGGCTTACAAAGCCCATTTCTTTGGCAAGGGCATTGGTGCCTTTTTCAGAGGTTACCACCCATTCCAAAAAATCGATGGTTGCTTTGATATCCTGCTCCGAGGCCTTAGCGTTGACGCACCAATAGTTTTCACTTCCGGTGCAAAGCCCCTGCTCCTCTTCATCCTCTGCGCCGATATAAATAGGCAACATTCCTACATTTGCCGCACCCAGCTTTTCTTCCATATCGGCATCCCACGCCCAAGTGCCATTTTGATAAAAGATGGCTTCTCCGTTATTAAATTCATTTTTTGCGTCATCGCCGGTTTTTGCACCGATGGAAGCAGGCTCTACCGTTGCATTATTGAGATAAAGATCCCATATGGCGCGAAATCCGTCCAAAAAGCTTCCCTTGATCGCCTCGGTATGGTCGATATCCTGCTCTTCATATTCATAATAGATCGGCAGATTGGCAAGATGGCCCTTGAAACGCCAATCGGAGGAGGAATCCATCCCCGCAGAGGTGAAAGCACCTTTGATTCCGAGGGCTTCTTTTTTGGCCTGAATATCCTCCACCATGGTCTTGAAGGAATCAAAACCATCGATCTCATCGAGCGATTTTATCTTTGCATCCTCAAGGGTGAAATACTGATCTAAAAGTTTTTTATTATAGATGATGCCGAAGGATTCAATGGCATAGGCGATTCCTGCCACCTTATCCCCGTCCTCAAGAGCAAAATCATCGTTGGTCAGCTGCTCATAGAGGGCTGTATCCTTAAGATCATAGCAATAGCTTTTCCATCCTGCAAGGCCCATGGGGCCATTGACCTGAAAGAGTGTGGGCGGATTGCTTTTTACAATCTCGGCCGAAAGCGTATCTTCATAGGTGCCTGCCGCGGCAGTTACTACAGTGGTCTTTACCCCCGTCTCTTCCGTATAAGCCTTGGCAAGGGCCTGCCATTGCTGATCCTGCTCGGGCTTAAAATTAAGATAATAGACCTCTCCTTCCCCGCTCTCTGCCTTTCTGCAAGAGCAAAGGCCAAAGGCCATGACCAATACACATAAAAATGCCAAAAACCGTTTCATCGGCTTCAACCTCCTTATAGAAACTATTCTGCAGATATTTTGGCAGCAAAAGGCAAGATTTATTCTATGGATTGATTTTTTTGCAAAAAAATGCTAAAATCATTTCGAGGTGAATAAAATGAAAACGATTGCAAGCTTTACGGTAGATCATAATAAATTGGAAAAGGGAATGTATATCTCCCGCGTGGATGGAGATGTGGTTACCTATGATATCCGCATGAGAAAGCCCAACGGCGGAGATTATCTTCAAAATGGCGCTATGCATACTTTTGAGCATCTTTTTGCCACCTTTGCAAGAAACAGTGCGTTTGAGAATCAGGTGGTCTATGTAGGCCCCATGGGCTGCCGCACCGGCTTTTATCTCCTGCTGAGAGATACCGTCTCTTATAAAGACGCCATTGAGCTGGTAAAAGATTCTTTCGCTTTTGCCGCCCATTTTGAAGGAGCAATCCCCGGCGTAGGGAAAAAGGAATGCGGCAATTATCTGGAGCATGATCTGGAAGGAGCAAAAAAAGACGCTGCCGATATGGTAGCAGTCTTAAAGGATTGGAAAGAAGAAAATTTATATTATTAAATGA
>JAZMZQ010000162.1:0-6628 GCA_045586045.1 Eubacteriales bacterium | reverse complement strand
TCCTTTTCCCCAACAAAACTTCAGTTTTGTCGGGGACCCCGAAAAAACGCCGACGAGAACAGATCGACGAAATCTGCACTCTTTTTTGACACGCTGACAGGCTGTAAAAAATCATAGATTTTTTACAGCCTGTTATTATCGTAACTCCTCATTGGCGGGATTATTCAAACATTCCCCTTTCGGGGAGAAGCGAGAGCCATGGCAGGGGCAATCCCAGCTATGCTCTGCCTCATTCCATTTCAAAGCGCAGCCCAAATGGGGGCACCGCTTTGGAGCGGGATTCAAAAGCCCCGCGGCGCTGGAGAGGGCATTGAGAATCAGCTTGGGGCGCAGCAGCCTGCCCTTTGGCTCAAAAAGGGCTTGAAATTCATTCTCTTTCCCCATCACCCGATCTGCAAGCAGGCGGGAGGCGATCATGGCGCCGGTCATGCCCCATTTATTGAATCCGCTTGCCACCAATAAATCCTCGGTATGGGCCCCATACTGCCCGATATAAGGCATCTGATCCAAGCTCATGCAATCCTGCGCCGCCCAGAAATATTCTTCTTTTGCGGCGGGGTAATGAGCCGCCGCAAAGGCTCTGAGCTCCGCCCAATTCCCGCCCTTCTTTCCGGTGCGATGGCCGCCGCCTCCGATCAGTAAAAGATCTTGATAAGAACGAAAGGTCATTCCCAAAGGATCCTCATCCAAATACATTCCTTCCATCGTCTTTGCCCCCGCAAGGGCCATCAGATAGGAGCGATGCTGATAAAGGCGCATAAAATAGCCCCCATGGCGATTGATGAAGGGAAAATGAGTGGCCACAATGATTTTCTCCGCATGGACCCCGCCCCGCTCGGTAATGGCATTGGTCCCTTGCAGCTCCAATACATGGGTATTTTCCCGAATATTGAGTTCCTTTGCCAGCTCTCCCAAAAATTTTAAGGGATGAAAGGAAGCTTGATGGGGGAAGCATACTGCCCCCATTGTCTTGATCGGTAAGGGAAGCTCCCTGCAAAATTCTGCCTCAAACCCTAAAGCGGCCAAGGCATCCATCTCTCGCTTGAGCCTATTTTCATCCTTTTTGGAATAGACAAAATGAGGCTCCACTCGAAAATCGCATGGATACTCCCCGCTAAGGCGCTCATATTCTCCCACCGCCCATTCATTGGCCAGAAGATATTGCTTGGCCCGCACCACACCCTCTCTACGCAGCAGCTTTTGATAAAGCAGGCCGTGCTGAGAGGTGATCTTGGCGGTGGTATGGGCGGTAGTCCCCTGCAGAATCCTTCCCTGCTCTAAAAGGATATAAGGGACTCCTGCCTGATGGAGCCGATAAGCGGTCAGAATCCCTGCAATTCCGCCGCCGATGATCAGCACCTTAGTCTTCTCGCCCCAATGGAGCGGCTTGAAGGTGGGCGGAGAATAGGTTTCCTGCCATAAAGAACGAGGTTGCTTGCTCATAAGGCGCCTCCTTTTTTGATTGCTTCCCCTATTTTCTCCCTCCCAAATAGAAATTATACCTTGCAATCTTGCAAAAAGGATGATAATATAAACACAATAAAATAAACAATCGACAGAGTAGAAAGCAGCGGGTTACGTGTCCAAGGGACGGGGAGTTGTCCTTGGAACGAAAAAAGATTCTTTTGCCGTGCTGTTTTCGCATCCCGCTGTTGCATATCGGAGAACCATCCTCCTCTATGTGGCACTTTTTGTCGAGAGGAGGATTTTTTATGGAAATTTTTACCAAAGAATATTGGAAAACCGCCGCAAAAGAGCTCAAGAGCCTCAAGCGCCTTGCCTTTGCCGCCTTGGTCTGCGCCCTGACGGTTGCGCTGGACGGCCTTGCAAGAATCCCCCTGATTCCCGGCTCCTTGGAGATTAAATGCACCTTCATTATCATTGCGCTGGGTTGCGCGGTCTACGGACCGGTTGCGGCGGTACTGATCGCCATCGTGGTCGATACCATGAGCTTTTTCCTTTTTTCTACCGGCTTTGCCTATTTCCCCGGCTATATGATTACGGAAATCATCGTCTCCCTCTTCTATTGCTTCTTTCTCTATCGGCGCAAGATTACCGTCTATCGGCTCTTTTTTGCTAAAGTTTGCACCAATTTTCTTGCCCATCTCCTGCTCAATTCCCTTTGGTCCTCCATGCTGATGGGAAAAGGCTATCTCTATTATTTTTGGAACAGCCTGATTAAAAACACCATCCTTTTGCCCTTTGAGGTCTTGCTGCTGGCCGTCTTTTTCGGAGCGGTGCTCCCTTTCTTTTCCAAAATGGGGCTTCTTCCCGCCCATAGCAGCGAGGAGCTCTCCCGCCTTTCTTTGCGATCGGGCGGTCTTACGGTGCTGAGCCTTTTGATGATTGGAGGAAGCCTTTGCTGCATCTATCTCTGCATCACCTCCGCCAAGCTCCTGCTCTTCTCCATTTTAGGTTTCCTTTTGCTTTTGGGCGGAATTGCTCTTCTGATTTTGAATCATAAAAAAAGAACGGAATGATCATTCCGTTCTTTTTAATTTTGCTTTCAGCAACTCCAATAATTCTTTTATAAAGACGAATAAATCTTCGCATCTCATCAAGCACAAAGCGCCAAGATATACCCCGCCGCAGATCAGCGTGCCGCAGCCGAAGCGCAGGATCATAGGCAGCCCTTCCATCATGCCGCAGGCAAAATAAGCGCTTATGCCGCCCAAAACTCCTGCTATCAATACCTTGATCAAGAAAGGCGCCATCGAAAAGAATCGAAATTGAGGCAGATAGTTCTTAATGCTTTGATTCAGCATCACGATGGTCAGAACCACCGAAAGGCTGGTTGCAAGGGAGACGCCGATTACGCCGATCCACCGAGCCAAAAGAAAGCTCAAGCCCACATTCAGCAGGCAGGAGAGCAGGCTTGCGATCATCGGCATTTTGGTATCCTGATAAGAAAAATGCAATCGGATATACATCTCGCGGATGGCCACCAGCACCAGCCCCGGCGCAAAGCCGATCAGGGCATAGGCGGTCTGCTTTGCAGCAGTAAGATCAAATTCCCCTCGCAGATAAACAATCCCAACAATATCCCCCGCCAATACGGCCACCACCGCCACAATGGGAATCAGCAGCAAAATCAAGCCGGAAAGGGAGCGCCGGAAAGTTTTCATCACCATGGCCCCATCCCCTTTTGCTACAAGGGTGGCATATTTGGAGAGCAGGATCAGGCTGAGAGTTGTGGTAATCGTCGTTGTTACAAACTGCTCCAAGGAATTGGCATAAGAATAATTGGATGCCACACCCTCGCCCAAAGTGGAGCAGATGGCCTTATCAATAATCACATTCAGCTGAATAAAGATATTTCCCATCAATAGGGGCAGGGAAAGAAAGATCAGCTGCCGCACATACCCATCCTTAAAGGAGAAGGAAGGAATAAAGCGAAATTCTTTTCTGGAAAGGAAATAGACCAGCGCAGTCTGGCAAATGTTGGCGGCAAAAAAGGCAATGACCAGCGCATTAATGCCAAGCTGCTGATTGAAGAGCAGCACCAGCGTAATAGCAATCGGGTTATAAAGAAGCCCGTAAAATTTGCTGGGAGCAAAGGAATCATTGGCATTGAGCACCGCAATAAAGACCGATTGGATCGCAGTGAAAATAAATGCCACCGAGAAAAGCCGCAGATAGCGGATCAGGACCGCAATATGCTCTTCAGAGAAGGTGGGGGCCAAAATTTTGGCGATCTGGGGCGCAAATAGATTGGTAAGCAGCACCAAGGCTCCGCTGATCAGCAAAAAGAGGATCAGCATCTTGGATGCTACCCCATTCGCCTCTTTTTTACTTTTCTTTACCGATACGTCAATATACACCGTAACCAAGGCGGTGATCAGCGAAGCAATCAGGGCACTGGAAAGGCCGGTCATAAACTCGCTGGACATAAAGAAAATATCGGTCTCAAAATTGGCGCCGTATGCGGAGGCGATAATGACCTGCCTCAAAAAGCCCAAGACTTTAGAGCCCAGAACCACCGCCATGACAAGGACCGCCGCGCCGAAAACGGTTTTCTTTTTCGACATGTTTCTTCCTATCTTTAATAACTATAATAATGCTTGTTTTCTTCCTAATACTTTATCATAATCCAAAGAGGATGTCAATTTTATTCTCCGCTTGCTCTGCGATAACTGCCGGGAGATTGGCCCATCTTTTTGGTAAAAGCCTTGGTGAAATAGCTCAGATCCCCAAATCCGCTCTCCAGCGCAATATCGGTAACCGTCTCTCGGGTGGAGCGCAACCGCTCTGCCGCCACCTCCAAGCGGAAATTGCAAAGATATTTCACCGGCGTCTGCCCAACGGCCTCCCGAAAAACCGAGCAGAAATAATGAGGGTTCATCCGTGCCTCCTCCGCAAGCTCTCCCAGAGTAAGGGGGCGGGCATAATCCATATGGATCCGCCGCAACGCATTTTTGACCGCTTCCCGCTTGCGATGGCTTTTTTGCTCCGCATAAAGGGGCTGATCATAAAGCCCTTCTGCCAAGATGCTCCCCCAAAATTGCCAAAGACTGCCGATGGCCATAAATTCCCGCTCTTCACGCAAAGTATGCCATTGGGTGAAAATCTCTTTGGCCCGCCTTGCAGGGCCGCTCTCCTTCAAAAAGGGCTGGCGCGGCTCTAAGCGATGCTCCAAAAGAGCCTTTGCCTCCTCCCCGCCGGGGATCCGCGGGAAAAGCAGGCCATTATCGAAAACCAAGCAATGATAAATGCAATCTCGGGGCTTGCCGCTATGCAACGCACCGCCCGCCACCAAGGCCGCCTCCCCTTCCGATAAAAGAATCTGCTCCTGATCGATCCAAAGGGCCAGCTGCCCCTTTTCCACCCAGATCAGCTCCTCCTCCATATGCCAATGGAGGGGCATCTCATAGCGAGGATGCTCCGCCGAAACCCGATAAAAAGAGGCAGGGAAGGCATGAGAGCCCCGCCGTAAATTTTCATGAAAGGCCATTTCATTCATAATTTTTCTCCAAATCTTAATATATTCCAAATATATCGCAGTATATCCCAAGAAAAAAGAGGCTTTTCGCAATATAATACAATTATAAGGACGATCCTGCCCTTTGTCAAGAGAGCGGGTCCTTTTGAGAGAAGTTATTCATATTTGAAGGAGGCTAATCACATGGCAAACAACAGATACGTAGGCGATTATCCCGTCATCGGAATTCGCCCCTGCATCGACGGCCGCCGCGGCCCCATGATGCTGAGAGAATCCTTAGAGCCCACTGTATGGGCGATGGCAGAGGCTGCCAAGAAATTATTTGAAGAGAATTTATTTTATTCCAACGGTGAGCCGGTAAAGGTTGTGCTGGCAGATAGCTGCATCGGCAGAGTCAATGAGGCTGCTGCCTGCGCCGATAAGTTCAGAAAAGAAGGGGTATCCATCACCCTTTCCGTTACTTCTTGCTGGTGCTATGGCTCCGAGACCATGGATATGGATCCCCAGACCATCAAAGGCGTATGGGGCTTCAATGGTACCGAGCGCCCCGGCGCAGTCTATCTGGCCGCTGTATTGGCAGGCCATGCCCAAAAGGGTCTGCCCGCCTTCGGCATCTATGGCCATGAGGTGCAGGATCTGGATCAGGTGAACGGCGTACCTGAGGATGTAAAAGAAAAGCTTTTGCGCTTCGGCCGTGCCGCAGTGGCTGTTGCCACCATGCGGGGCAAATCCTATCTGCAGATCGGCTCTCAGTGCATGGGTATTGCCGGCTCCATCATGGATCAGGATATGATGGAAGAATATTTCGGCATGCGGGTAGAGTCTGTCGATGAGGTAGAAATCCTCCGCCGCATGGAAGAGGGAATCTACAACGAAGAAGAGTATCAGAAGGCCCTTGCATGGACCAAAGAGCATTGCAAGGAAGGCCGCGATGATAACCCTGAGAGCGTGCAATTCTTGGGCGAAGAGCGCCGCATTAAATTCACTCCCGAAGAGAAAGAGAAGCAATGGGAGTTCACGGTTAAGATGTATTGCATCATCAAGGATCTAATGGCAGGCAACCCCAATCTTCCCGATGCCTTTATTGAGGAGAGAGCGGGCCATAATGCCATTGCAGGCGGCTTCCAAGGCCAGCGCCAGTGGACCGATCATTGGCCCAATTGCGATTATCCCGAAGCCTTGCTCAGCTCCACCTTTGATTATCAGGGCGCAAGAGAGCCCTATACCCTTGCCACCGAGAATGATATCCTCAACGGCATGGGCATGCTGATGATGCGGCTTCTGACCCATCGGGCTCAGATTTTCGCCGATGTCCGCACCTATTGGTCCTCGGAGGCCACCGAGCGGGTTACCGGCTATAAGCTGGAAGGGAAGGCCGCTGAATCCAACGGCATTATCCACCTGCTCAATTCCGGCGCAGCTTGCCTCGATGCCTGCGGCGAGTGCACTGATGAGAATGGTAACGCCATCATGAAGAGATGGTGGGAGGTTACCGAGGAAGATATCAAGAAGAAGTCGGAGGCCAAGCGGTCTTAGGAAGACAACTTAGTAATTCAACTCCTTGGCTCACAGAACGACATGGCTACGATCCGACTTTCCGGCGCAGCTTGCCTCGATGCCTGCGGCGAGTGCACTGATGAGAATGGTAACGCCATCATGAAGAGATGGTGGGAGGTTACCGAGGAAGAT
>JAZMZQ010000161.1:0-2513 GCA_045586045.1 Eubacteriales bacterium | reverse complement strand
CCATGCGCAACCGCTCCGCTTCCGCTTCAGCAGCCAATGCGGATGCCTTAATTGCTTCAAGCTTTGCGATCTTCGCGGCACGAAGTGCAGCAATCTGCTCGGGAGACATCTGGGCAAGCCGTGCCTTTGCAATCTCTCTTGCGCGCTTGGGGTTTTGCTGCCGCAAAGTAGCGGCGATCTTCTTATTATAATCGGGATCACGCTCTACAACTTCTTCTGCGATTTCGGCAGCTTCAACCTGAGCTTCCAGATTTTCATTATTTATCTGCTCTACTTGCTTGCTCATGCTTCTGCACCTCCTACCACAGTAAAGTTTCTGGCGCCAATCTTAACACCATCGACGGTTGCCTCTGCATCGCCGTAGTTCACATATACCTTGGCACCATTGCTGAAGGTTGTAACCTTCAGGTTTTGAGATACGCTCTTATAATCGGAAATCATGCTGCTGCCAACTGCCTTATATACAGGGGCAAGACGCTTATAATTTGCAAGCATATCATCATAGTGATCATCTAATTCGCACGCATAAGATGCGGTAAACTTGGTATCGTGGAATGAGGTGGATTCAGCATCCATCAGTAAGTAATACATACTCATACCGGTCTCAGCAAGTTTCAGAATCAGATCATCCTGCTCAGAATCAAGGTTTACCTCGTTGCTGGCAAGATTAACATATCCGCGGAAAACAATTTGATAGAACGGGATCTGCTCTAAGGAAATATTATTGTGGCTACCATAAACAGGTGCATCTACAACATTATCGACCTTAGCCATTGCATATCCATTACCGCCGGAGGTACTTACAATCCCCTTATCCCCGATCAGCTCATCTGCAGAAGTATAAACATCCATCATTGCTTGTGCAGATTTATCGCGGGTACACTCGTTGCGAAGGTTATATGCGCAATAGAGAGAGTCGCCGATGGTATTAAAGGAGAAATTGGTAACACCTGCTTTGGATGCATCCTTGATAAACTCAATTGCAAATTGCTCAGCATACAAAGGATGGATCAATTGATGCAGGATTTCCTGCTTCGTCAGAGAACCTGCCGCAGAGATTCTGCTCTTATAAATGGTTACAGGAGAAGAATCCAAACTATAGGCGGTATGTCTGAATTTCTTGAGGCGTGAATTATTCCCGTAAAATGCCTGAAGATCCACATCGAAGGAAAGCATAACACCCTTCTCTTCTGCTTTCTTAAGCAATTTACTCAAATCTTTCTTTCCGCCCAATTTGGAGTTTGCGCTAAATTCGGTGGACATAGTCGTCTCCAAACCACCGGATCCCCAACCAAGATAATTGATATAAGTCTTTCCAACCTCATCTTCAGCAAGGCGATCAATCAATTCCCCTGCTTCATCATAGGTGGTCAATGCATCTTGGCCGGTATAAGGAATACCGAGAAAATGCTTCGGCTTCTTTACGGCACCATAAAGAGCAATACACAGTGCATTGGAGATTGACTCATCAACAGGAGTAAGCCCTTCTTCCTCGATCAGATAATCACGATAGATATCGGCCATTCCAAAATAATCAGCCTGATCACCGGTCATGAAATAATATCTTGCGATATAATTTTCAGGCATTTCGTCTGTATAATACAAACCGCTTCCGCCTGCGCCGGTAGCCGTTCTGCGGCTCTGAGTATCGCGGACATTAACTTGAACATATGCCGTATTGTAGTTATTCTTAAATCCGGAGATATAACCTCTGAACTCACTGATTGCTGCGCCGCTCTCAATAATATTCAAATAGGCATCTCCGTTTTTAACAACGCCGTAAATAGGCAAGCGCAAAGCTTCATTCCAATTGATAAAATAAGCCTGTTCTGCTACTTCAGTGGGGTTAGGAGCATAAAACACGCCCTCGCCACTTGCTCCAAACTCATAAGAGTTTTGGATATTGGAATTGAATTTCATCAAAGATCCGGTACCATCGGGAATCATCACATAGCCGGAATCATTCCGATTTGCAGCACCGAAGAATTGATAAAGCTTCACATATACGATACGGCTATCGCCCAATTCCTTGATCTTATCGATCATCAGTTCAAGATGAAGATAATCTTCCTTCAAGGAAAGACGTACGGGAATTGCAAAGTTGGTATCGCTGGACTTGAAATAATAAGTAAGGATATAATCCTTCCCCTGCCGTTCTGCTATTACAGAAGCATTTGCAGAAGTGATGGTGATGGTACTATAAGAGCTATTCAAATATTGAACAGTCATTTTAGTAGTAAGCTCATCTCTGGTTTCGCCGGTAGCCTGGGTATCACTCTCCCAATCCAAGGGATTAGAATACCAAACCTTGCCGGATTTTTTATTTAATACCGCAAAAGAGCCATCATTGGAATCTACATACAATGCCAGATTCTTATTGGAATTTACCAAAGTGAAATTGCTTGCGACTGCTGCTTTATTATCGGTGGCCTCCTCCGTAGCAAAAGCGACAGTAGAGAAGCTGGACAGGAGCAAGACCAATGTTAAAAATATTGAAATGATTTTCTTCATAT
>JAZMZQ010000160.1:0-5821 GCA_045586045.1 Eubacteriales bacterium | reverse complement strand
CCGGTGCCGAAGGCCATGCCAGGGTCGATTTTCATTACCGTCTCGCCCTCTTTGGCGGTATAGTCCTCCCACATGGGGACAACGGTGAGCCGCTCTACGCTGATGGGCTTATAATATTGCTTCCAGCCGCTCTGCCAATCCTCCTCGGGCAGATCTTCAACTGTAATCTCCAGCGTGCCGTAGAGTTCATGCTGAGGGGAAGCCTTTAAGGCCTCGATCCGCTCCTCGATATCCTTGAGCATGGCAAGGCCTTGAGGATTATCGGCAGCATAGACCTTGATGAGGGTGCGGCCGCTGAGCCGCTCCTGCAAGGATTCATCTACATAATCCCAATGGGGCGTAACCGTCTCAATAAATTCTCGAAAATCAGCAGGGTCGATCACCTCAAATCCCCCAACCCCTGCGGCGATCAGCAGATTGCTTACCGCCTCTTGGCCGGTGGAGAGGGTCTCAATGTTCATTTGCTTATAGATCATTTTGATAAAATTTCTCCTATAATATAATTGGAAAGGCGAAAGCCTTTTTCATTCAAGATCAGCCGATCGCCGCAAAGCGCGGTAAAGGGCTGCAGGCGGGCAAGATTCAGCTCCTTGGGCAGGAGGGAAAGGGGCACCCCTTCGATGGTGCGAAGGCCCAGAAGAATCTGCTCCTCCACCGCCTCAGCTTCGGATATTCGCTGGGGCTGATGCAGGGAGAGAGGATCTTTAATAAAAGCCATCGTATCGGCGGGGGTGGCATAGCGAACGCCCTTCCAAAAGGAATGGGCGGAGGGGCCGAGGCCCAAATAATCGGTCCTGCGCCAATAGGCCATATTATGCTTTGAGAAAAAGCCCTCTTTGCCGAAATTGGAAATCTCATAATGGATCAGCCCTGCCTCTCTCGCCTTTTGGCAAAGCAGATCATGCAGCTGCTCCTCCAAATCCTCCTCCATAGGGCGGCAGCCTTCCTCATATAGAGGCGTGCCTTCCTCAATCTGCAGAGAATAAGCAGATAGGTGAGTAAGAGGAAAGGAAAGCAGCTCTTCGAGAGTTTGCTCGAAGCTTTTCAAGCTCTGGGCCGGAAGCCCATACATTAAATCGGCGCTTACATTGGTAAAGCCTTCTTCAAAAATCATGGAAAGGGCGGCCTTTGCCTGCGCCTTGGTATGAATTCTTCCGATGGCAGAAAGCTCTTCATCCTGAAGGGATTGCACCCCGAGGGATAGGCGGTTGACGCCGCTTTCCTTCAAAGCCTTCAAAAGGGAGGGGGTGGTGCTCTCGGGATTGAGCTCCACGGTCATTTCCATCTTCTCTCGGAAGCCGAAATGGGCCTTTGCGGCCAAAATCAGCCGTTGGAGATTTTGCTCCCCCAACATGGCGGGCGTGCCGCCGCCGATATAAAGGGTAGCAAGAGGCTCTGCCTCTTTACCAAAATGCGCGATCGCCTGCTCCATGGCGGCGGTATATTCTTCTATCTTGCAGGGAAAAGCCGAATGAAAGGCGCAATAGCGGCATTTTTGCTTGCAATAAGGGATATGAAGATAAAGGGACAGCATCTTAAGAATCCAGCTTGAGGACTGCCATAAAGGCTTCGTGGGGCACTTCCACAGAGCCCAACTGCCGCATCTTCTTTTTGCCCTCTTTTTGCTTCTCCAAAAGCTTTTTCTTACGGGTGATATCACCGCCGTAGCATTTGGCAAGCACATCCTTGCGCAGGGCCTTCACTGTCTCTCTGGCAATAATTTTGCCGCCGATGCAGGCCTGAATGGGGATCTCAAAGAGTTGGCGGGGGATATGTTCCTTGAGCTTTTCCGACATTTTTCGCGCTCTTGGATATGCCTTGTCCTTATGCACAATAAAGGATAGGGCGTCCACCACCTCGCCATTGAGCATGATATCCAATTTCACAAGATCGCTCTCCCGATAATCAGCCAGCTCATAATCCAAGGAGGCATAGCCGCGGGTGCGGGATTTCAAGGTATCAAAAAAGTCGTAGATAATCTCGCCCAAGGGCAATTCATAATGAAGGGTAACCCGATCGGTATCCAGATAGCTGGTATTGACATAAATGCCGCGGCGGTCCTGGCAAAGGTCCATAATATTGCCGATAAATTCTTTGGGGGTGAGGATATCCGCCTTGACAAACGGCTCCTCGGTATAGGCAATGGTGCCGGGATCGGGGTAGTTGGTAGGATTATCGATATGAAGGGTCTCGCCGTTGGTTTTGGTTACTTTATAGCTGACAGAGGGGGCGGTGGTAATAATATCGATCTGGAATTCCCGCTCGATCCGCTCCTGAATGATTTCCATATGCAAAAGCCCTAAAAATCCGCAACGGAATCCAAATCCCAAAGCGATAGAGGTTTCCGGCTCAAAGAGGAAGGAAGCATCGTTGAGCTTGAGCTTGGCAAGGGCTTCTTTCAGATCGTCGTAGCGTGCACCGTCGGCAGGGTAGATACCGGAGAATACCATGGGGGTGCAGGGCTTATAGCCGGGCAGAGGCTCCTCGCAGGGCTGCCGGCAGAGGGTAACGGTATCGCCTACCCGTGTATCTTCCACGCTCTTGATGGAGGCGGTCAGATACCCGACCTGCCCTGCCTGCAGAATACCGGTGGCCTCAAAGCCAAGAGGGCGCAGATTGCCGCATTCTACCACATCGAATTCCGCACCGGTAGCCATCATGCGAATACGATCCCCCGTCTTCAGAGTGCCTTCCATCATCCGGATATAGACAATGACCCCCTTATAACTATCGTAGTAGCTATCAAAGATCAGCGCCGAAAGGGGCGCAGCAGGATCCCCTTGGGGGGCGGGAATATCCTTGACGACCGCTTCCAAAACAGCGCGCATATTGATATTGTTTTTAGCGGATACTCTGGGTGCGTCCATGGCGGGAAGGCCGATGACGTCCTCAATCTCCTTGGCCACCCGATCAGGGTCGGCGGCAGGCAGATCGATCTTATTGATGACAGGGATCAGCTCCAGATCGTTATCCAGCGCAATATAGGTGTTGGCAAGGGTTTGCGCCTCGATGCCCTGAGAGGCATCCACCACCAAGACCGCTCCTTCGCAGGCGGCAAGGGCACGGGAGACTTCGTAATTGAAATCCACATGGCCCGGCGTATCGATCAGGTTGATCTCATAATCCTCGCCGTCCTCCCCTTTATAATCCAGCCGCACGGCGCGGGCCTTAATGGTGATTCCCCGCTCCCGCTCCAGATCCATATTATCCAGCAGCTGATCCTCCATCTCCCGCAGCTCTACCGTATTGCAAAGCTCCAGCAGGCGGTCGGCAATGGTGGATTTACCATGGTCGATATGGGCAATAATAGAAAAATTTCGAATGTTTTTTTGATTCACGTCGGTTCCTCTTTTTATATAATATCGTCTTCGATTTCGGGCAGCTCCGAAATATATTCGTTGAGCTCCTCGGGCAGCTCAATTTGGGGCTCTTCATGGGTGGCGCGCCAATTCAGGGAAAGAAGGATCTGAATGCTCAGCAAGGTCAGAGCAATGCCGTTGATGGCATTAAAGAGCATCTGGCCGGAAAAGACCCCCTTTGCCATCTGCAGCAGAGGAGCAAGGCTTGCTGCAGGGAAGAGCAGCAGCATCCAGCAGCAGCAGCGGGCAAGCCTTGCCCGAGAGGTGGTGCCGCCGGCCAAAAGCTTCATCACCAATAAGGTGATCAAAGATTGGGCGCAAAGGGCAAGGGTCTCTAAGATACAGCCGCTGATATGAATATATTTATAGGTGGTCCAGAAATAGGCGATGATAACGCCGATCATCTGCAAGGGGGCGAGCAAAGCGGCAGCCCCCAAGGGTTTGCGGGCGCGAGAGGCAATGATCCAGCCCAAAGCCCCCAAAAGGCAGGAGATTCCTGCAAGGGTGGAGAGCTGATCTCTGAAAAAGAAACGGGAGATTCCGTCTGCCGCCGTAACCAAGCCTACCACCAAAAAATAGGAGCGCAGATGGGAAGCGCCGCCGATCAGCGCTTCGCTGTTCAGCTCCTCGGCGGGGCGGATAAAGCAGCAAAAGAGGCTCCATAAAAAGCCCACTACCAGCAGGCCTACCAAGGCGCCGCTTAAAAAAGAAGCCGCTGCCGTATGGAGATAATAGCCTTCTTTATCAATGGTAAAAAGATATTCACACGCTCTTATGATCCCCGCTGCAAGACCTACAGCCAGACATCCTAAAAACCCTTGTTTAATCCGCATAAAATAAGGACTCCCTTCGCATAGTTATACAGTATATATTATAATTATTTTAAGAGAAAAAGTAAATAGGTTTTATTAAATTATTGCATTTGGAATTCATTTATGATATCATTCTAAAATAGAGAAATAGAAAATGAGGTTACCATATGATCATTATTGAAGATTATAAGCAAAAATTCCAAGAGTTTAAGAAGGATCTGGAGAATCTGGAGAAGGCGCTGAAGATTGCGGCTCTTCGGCAGCAGATCGAAGAGGATGAGGCCCTTACTGCCGCCCCCGGCTTTTGGGATGATCTGCAGAATTCTCAAAAGGTGCTGCAGGTGATCAAGAATCATAAAAAGACGGTGGAGAATTTTGAGAAAATGGTCTCCGCCCATGAGGATCTGGGTGCGCTTCTGGAAATGGCTGAGATGGAGCCTGAAGAGATGGAAGAGGATGTAATTCGGGAATTCGATGCCTATGAAAAGCAGCTGGAGCAAGCCAATCTGCAAACTCTTTTGAGCGGCGAATTTGATCAGAATAACGCCATTATCACCTTCCATGCAGGCGCCGGCGGCACCGAAGCGCAGGATTGGGTGGAGATGCTTTATCGGATGTATCTGCGGTTTGCCCAGCGGCATGAATATAAGGTAACGGTATTGGATTATCTCGACGGCGATGAAGCGGGAATCAAGAGTGCTTCCATTTTGGTAGAAGGGCAGTATGCCTACGGTTATTTGAAGAGCGAAATGGGGGTTCACCGTTTGGTAAGAGTCTCTCCCTTTGATGCTTCCGGCAGAAGGCAGACCTCCTTTGCTTCTGTGGAGGTGATGCCCGAAATCGATGATAGCGTGGAGGTGGAGATCCGCCCCGAGGATATCAAGATGGAGGTGTTCCGTTCCTCCGGCGCAGGCGGGCAGAAGGTTAATAAGACCTCCTCGGCAGTGCGCCTGATCCATCTGCCCACCGGCATCACCGTCTCCTGCCAGAATGAGCGAAGCCAATTCCAAAATCGCGATATGTGCATGAAGATGCTCAAGGCAAAGCTTATTGAGATTAAAGAGCGGGAGAATCTGGAGAAGATTGAGGATATTAAGGGCGATCAGATGAGCAACGGCTGGGGCAGCCAGATCCGTTCCTATGTCTTTATGCCCTATACCCTTGCAAAGGACCATCGCACCAACTTTGAGATGGGCAATATCAACGCCGTTATGGATGGAGATATAGACGGCTTTATTAATGCATATCTGATCTACCTCTCCCATAAGTAAAGGGGGATGGACGCTCGAAAATGGCGCCTTTTTCCGTTTTTCATCCTCGGCGTATCGACATACGCCTTCGGCTGAAGAAACGAAAAAATTCATCCATTTTGGAGCGTCTTTATAAAGATTGAAAAATAACATTCGCATAAGAAAAAGCCACCCGTATGGGTGGCTTTTATGTTGCCTTCGGCCAAAGAGGACTTGAGTTTTTGCGGGAGGCGATGCGGATTTTTCTTTGCAGGGAAGCTTTAAGCAAACACGAGTAATCCGAACCTGATTTTAAGGGGCGGATTATTTGTGTTTTCTGTGTTAAAATACTCGTTAATCCGGTAGGATTAACTGCGTTTTATGCCTTGCAAACCCAAAAATCCGCTCCCTTAAAATTCTT
>JAZMZQ010000159.1:0-10905 GCA_045586045.1 Eubacteriales bacterium | reverse complement strand
ACCGAAAGCCATCATCTGCACGTTAACGGCAGTACCCCAAGAATAGGGGATATCGTTATCGCGGCGATATACATTAGCGCGGGGGTTGTCCCAAGAACGGAATACAGCCTCAACAGCGCCCATCAGCTGCTCAACGGGATCGGTGGGGAAGTCCTTACCGATCTTATTCTTATACTCAGCCTTAAACTGCTCAGCCAGAACCTTCAGATCCTCAGCAGTCAGCTCAACGTCCTGCGTTACTCCCTTCTCGGCCTTCATCTCATCGATGAGCTCCTCGAAGTACTTCTTACCGACTTCCATTACAACGTCGGAATACATCTGGATGAAACGACGATAGCAATCGTATGCCCAGCGAGCATTGCCGGACATCTCAGCCATGGTCTCAACAACCTCTTCATTCAAGCCGAGGTTGAGAATGGTATCCATCATACCGGGCATGGAAGCACGAGCGCCGGAACGAACGGAAACGAGAAGGGGATTCTTCTTATCGCCGAACTTCTTGCCGGTGATTTCTTCCATCTTGGTGATGTTCTCAAGGATCTCAGCCTTGATATCATCGTTAATCTTGCGGCCATCCTCATAGTACTGGGTACAAGCCTCGGTGGATACGGTGAAGCCCTGAGGTACAGGAAGACCAATGGCGGTCATCTCTGCCAGGTTTGCACCCTTACCGCCGAGCAGCTCACGCATGGAAGCGTTGCCCTCTTTGAAAAGATAAACAAATTTTTTGCTCATTTTTTCATTCTCCTTTTATAAAATATTTTTTATGCAACAATTTTAGGCAAACCATAGTTTGCCACAAGCCATTATAGCACACATCCTCTATAATTATCAAGCCATTTTTTGAAGTTTTTAATATTTCGGCAGGTTTAACGCCTCAAATCGGCGCAAAAAGCCATAAAGCTGGTCGGCAATGGCTTTGGCGCCCCCTTCGGAATCGCTTTCCACATTGATGGGAATCACCGGATCATGAAGGCTCATTCGCACCAAAAACCAGCCATTCCCCGCTTCTTTGCCGAAATTCACCCGCACCCCTTCATAATTGGGGGTTACCTTCTCCCAGCCCTGCTCCTCGCAATAGGCGGAAAGCGCCTCCAGCACCTGCGCACCGTAGGCCTTAAAATCCTCGGCTTGAATATCGGCCCGCAGCTCCAAGGCCTCTTTGGGCTCTTCCAATCCTTCGATCAGGGAGAGAAGGCTCTTTCCTTGCTTTTTCAGAGTAGCAAGCTCCGCCAGCAGGCGGGCCACCAGATAGGAGCCATCGTCCAGATAATGATTTTCCTTCAAAGCCCCATGGCCGCTGGTCTCCATGGCAAGAGGCGCGCAAATCCCGCTTTTTTCCAAGCGGATCGCCTCATCAATGACCTTTTTATAGCCCCGCATATACCGATGATGCACGCCGCCCCGCTCTTCAATAAACGTTCCAAGGCCGCGGGAGGTTACCGAATCGGTTACAATGGTGCAGCCGGGGTTTTCCCGCAGCATCAGCGCACCGATCATGGCAATCATACGGTTGCGGTTGATCTCTGTCCCATCAGCGGCCACAATGGCTGAGCGATCGCAATCGGTATCAAAGCAGATGCCCAGCTCTGCTCCCGCCTCTATCGTCGCCTTGGCGCAAGCGGCCATGGCAGCCGCATTTTCGGGGTTGGGAATATGATTGGGGAAGGAGCCATCGGGCTCTAAGAAGACCGATCCATCTGTCTCGGCGCCCAAGGGCTTGAGCACCTGCTCCACAAAGAAGCCCCCTGCTCCGTTTCCTGCATCCACCACAATCGGAATCCCCGCCAAAGGACGCTCCTCACCGGTTTTTTCTCTGACCAAAGAAACCAAGCTTTGGCTATAGGGGCCCATCAAATCAAATTTTTCGCATGTTCCGTCAAAGGTTCCGTCAAATTGGTTTTCTTCCGCAAGCTCGATCAAAGAGGAGACGACTTTTCCATCGATTCCACCCTCTTTGGTGAAGAATTTCAAACCATTACGATCGTAGGGGAGGTGGGAGGCGGTGATTTCCACTGCACCATGGGCGCAGCTTTCCTCATAGTAGGTAGCAAAAAACATAGAGGGAGTGGTGGCAAGGCCGCAATCCAGCACCTTTACGCCCATGGCGCAAAGGCCCTTGACCAGCCCTTCCTTTAAGCCCTCGCCCGAAAGGCGGGGATCCTGCCCCACTGCTACAACAAGCGGCTCCTTTATTTCCCCTTGCAAATAAGCGGCAAAGGCCTTGCCGAGGCGCTCCGCCACAGTGGGGGTCAAATTTGCATGCTCGCCGATGCTTACCCCCCGAATATCGGTCCCGTTTTTTAATGCTTTCATCTTAAAATCTCCCTTTCCATCGTCTTTAATTTGCTGATGTTTCCATAGATAGACCAGGTCCCCGCAGATTGGAAATCGCCGATATCGGAGGAGGCCAGCACAACGCCCTGCCGATATGCCAAGGGAATAATAGGCATTTCCTTTTCAAATTCCGCTCCGAAGGCTGCCAAGGTCCGTTCCCCGCTGCGATATTGCGCGGCAGCAAGCTCTGTCTTCTCCGCATTGATTCCGCCGAAGTGAATGGGGCTGTTTGCTGCGTAGGGGGACGTATTCAGCGTACGGCCGGTTTTAACCTCTGCAAGATAAAGATCATATTTTCCTTCTGCCAAAGCGGTATTATACTCCTCTTTCTTTTTGGCATCAATTTTAAGGGCGATGCCATGGAGCGCCCAGTGATCGCCAATGGCGGCCGCCATATTCCGATGGATTTCACTCTCCTTATTGACAAGCAAAGTAAAACCAACCTGCTTGCCATCTTCGCCGAGAAGGCGATTTTCCTCTATCATAAAGCCAAGGGCCTTGGCTTTCTCTTTAATATCGGGGTCCGACCACTTTTTCTCATGAGAAAGACCCGCCGCCTTATACCAAGTGGGCTGGAAGGGGAATGCTGCTGCATTTCCACGCCCCAGCAAGACATTATCTACCAGCTTTTCCCGCTGCAGAAGACCGCTGAGATACTGACGGACTCCGGCCTTTTTCAGCGCACTGTTTTCCCCATTGACCCCAAGGTATAAAAGATTATCGCCGGTATAGGTCTGCACCCGATAATCCTTGCCGCCCGAAAAGGTCAGCTCGCTCTCCACGGGCAGGAAAAATACATCCAGCAGCCCTACCGAAAACATCTCCTGCCGCTCTTTTTCGTCGGCCGGTTTTTTAAGAATAATGGTCTTGATGATCGGTGTCTCAAAATAATGCTCATTGGGGATCAGCACCCGCTTGCCGTTTTTCTCGGAGTATTGATAAGGGCCGCAGCCAACCTCTCCCTCCCGCTTGACAACGGGGATATCTAAGCAATTGATAAAATCCACATCCGGCTCTCGGAGCTTGATCACGATGGTTCTCTCGCCCTCCGACCAAAACTCTTTTACATTTTGCAGCCGCTCATAATAGGGGGAAGAAGGTGTTTTGCGCACAATCCTCAGGCTTGCCGCCACATCCGATGCGGTAACCTTACTGCCATCGCTGAATTTCAATCCCTTTTTCAGCTTGATGGTTACGGTTTGATCCACATTTGCCACACTCTCCGCCAGAACGTACTCCGCCACCATCGAATCATTGATCCGCACCAAGGGGCTGTAGATCAGCTTGAGCAGCTCATGGTTTTCACTGTTGACGGTAGTAAGGGGATTGAGATCCATATCCTCATAAAAGATCATGGAAATGCTCTCCCGCGCAGGGATTTTCACCGTCTCTTTTTCTTCTGCCGCTCCGTAAGCGCCCAATTGAGCGCCCTCTTGGGGCAAGGCTTCCATGGCGCAACCGCTGAAAGCCGCCAGAATATTCAAAATCAGAATCAGTCCAAGGATTCTTTTCATCTTATTCCTCCATTGCGATACTGCCGATCAGGCTTCCTCTGCGGCCGTTTGTATATCGATGAGAATAATAAAGCGTATGCTCGCAGAAGGTGCAGACCTCCGCCTTGAAGATATGCTCCTTTGCCACTCCTCCATCCCGCAGCACCCATTCATTGGCGCTCCAAAGATCCACCATGGTATGCCCCGCACGGGCAGAGGGGACAACCGGCAGCCGCCCGCCAAAAGCCTCATCGAATTCCTTCTGCACCTCCGGCCCCACCTCAAAGGAGCAGGGGCCGATGGAAGGGCCGATGGCGGCCAAGATATTTTGAGGATCTGCCCCCAGCGCCACCATCCTTTTTATTGCGTTTTTGCCGATCCCGCCTACGGTTCCGCGCCAGCCGCTATGGACTGCCCCGATCACCTTGGCTTTGGGATCAACCAGCAAAATCGGCACGCAATCGGCTGTAAAGCAGATGATCCCCAGCCCTTGCTCTTTGGTAACCAACCCATCCACATCATTGCCGACGATGGTTCGCCCCTTGCCCTTCAAAAAACCCTCTGCCTCCCGCACACAGATCGTATGAGTCTGCCGGGTCAGCGCAAGGCTCTCCAAGGGAAGCCCGTTTGCGGCGCAAAACCGCCGATAATTCTCATCTACAATTTCTTGAGATTCCTTATTGGTGGAAAAGTTCATGGAAGCATAGTCGCCCTTACTGACTCCTCCACGCTTCGTAGAAAATCCATGCCTTAAAAAAGAAATCTCTTCGAACGGGCGGCATTTTAAGGTTTGCACCCCTTCCGATTCTTGGATATAAAATAATTGGTTCATTCTGCCGCCTCCTTTTAATGAATCCTTCAATTTTTTATTATACACGATTTTCCCTCCTCATTCAAGGATTTCATTATTAATTATTGCAACTTTATTGCCGATTGACTATAATGATAAAAAAGGAGATGAAATCATCATGACACGTTCTAAAAATACCAAGCGCATCCTGATTATACTCGCCGTTGCGATTGTCTTTGCCCTCTCTCTTATGATCGCCTCGCTGCTTCTGAGGGGGAAGGAGCCCAAGCCTGCCCTGAATATCACCGGAGTGGCAGGAGACGGCAGCCTTGTCTCCCTTTCGGATCATTTTGGCAAAAAATCCACCGTTCTGCTCTTTTTTGATATCGAAACCCCGAAAGCGCTGGAGCTTTTAGAGCAAATTGATGCGTTAGCGCCCCAATACGAGGTGGAAGTAATGGCGGTGGCCTGCCATGGTGAAATGAAAGAGCAAAAAAAGAAGCTCTCCGAATTGGAGATAAATATGAGCAATATTCTCTACGATGTGGAGGGGTCTGCAGTAAAAACCTATAATGTAGGCGCCACTCCCGTTACTTATTTTATCGACAAATCCGGCATGGTCCGAGAAGTCTTCCTCTCCTCCATTACCGATAAAACCCTTGAAAAAGCCCTCGCCGCCCTCGACTGATTCCTTCATTTTCCGCATGGCCATGCGGATTTTGGCGAACGGTTTTTCTTGATTTTTTCTTGCCAACCCCTTAAAATGTGAATCAGAAGAGGGGAGGACAAACCCGATGGCAAATCTTTTTAAGCAACGGGAAGGGCTGCAGTGGATCTCGATTGATTCCATTGCTCCCGCCGCCCACCAGCCCCGCACGGTCTTTCGGGAAGAGGGGCTTCAAGAGCTTGCCGCCAGCATCGCTTCCCATGGAATCCTGCAACCCTTAATCGTCTTAAGGGAAGGGGAGGGCTACCGCTTAATCGCGGGAGAGCGGCGGCTGCGGGCCGCAAAGCTTGCAGGGCTTAAAAAAGTGCCTTGTATCCAGACAGAGAAGCCCCAAGAGGAGGCGGCTGTGCTTTCTCTGATCGAAAATCTCCAACGGGAGGATCTTACCTTCTTCGAAGAAGCCACCGCCTATCGGCGGTTGATGGAAGAGTTTTCCCTTTCTCAAGCGGAAATTGCCCGCCGAATGAGCAAAGACCCTTCTACCATCGCCAATAAATTGCGCCTTTTGAAATTGCCCATCAGTGCGCAGATCTTAATCAGCCAAAACGCCCTTACCGAGCGCCACGCCCGCGCATTATTGCGCATTGAGGACACGGATCGGCTTATGGAGCTTTTGGAAGAGATCATTGCAGAGGGCTTAAACGTCAGCGAGGCAGAAAAGCGAATCGAGGCAGCCCTTGCGCCAAAGCAGAAGAGAAAGGCGCCCCGCAGAGTCTGCTCCCTCAAGGATGTGCGGCTCTGCATCAATACCTTAAATCATACGGTGGCAACCCTCAAAAATGCGGGTATCAAGCCGCAAACTCAAATCAACGATGAGGAGCGGTTTGTTGAATATATTATTCGGATACCCAAAACATCCTAATCCCCTATATGCAAGTGGTGCGACGCTTTCCCCGGCGTCGCACCACTTGTATTTTGCGCAGGCGCTTCAGCAACATAGGCCTTTTGTTTCACGTGAAACAAAAGGCCGTTTTTCCTGTTTCCGCGTTTCACGTGAAACATATTAAATTTTCAAAACCTCTTTCTTTTTTGTTATATTTATGATACAATCTTTTGGTACTACCAAGAAAGGAGCGGTTTTATGGGAAAAATCATTTCCATTACCAACCAAAAAGGCGGTGTGGGCAAGACAACTACCGCTGTCAGCCTCACATATGCGTTGTCCGAGGAGGGGAAGAAGGTCTTATTTGTTGACATCGACCCGCAGGCCAACGGCACCAGCAGCTTCGGCATTAATAAAAGAACCATCGACCGCTCGGTTTATGAGGTCTTGATCGGAGAATGTGGGGTGCGAGACGCCATCGTAACCTCTCCTTATAAAAATATCGATATTTTGCCTACCAACATGAATCTGGCGGGCGCTGAGATCGAAATGGTAGCCATGGACAATCGGGAAGGGCTTTTGAAGGCCGCCTTGAATCAAGTGCGGCATCTTTATGATTTTATTATCATTGATTGCCCGCCCTCCCTTTCCTTGCTCACCTTAAACGCCCTCAACGGGTCCAACAGCGTAATTATTCCTTTGCAGCCGGAATATCTGGCGCTGGAAGGGGTATCCCAATTAGTGAACACCATTAAATTGGTAAAATCCCGCTATAACCCCTCTCTTTTTATCGAGGGCGTGCTGCTGACCATGTATGACGGCAGATTGAATGTAACGGTGCAGGTGGCCAACGAAATCAAAAAATATTTTGGGGACAAGGTCTATAAAACCCCCATCTGCCGCAACGTACGGCTTTCCGAGGCCCCCAGCCACGGCGTGCCGGTGCAGATCTATGACCGCTATTCCCGCGGTGCCTTGGCCTATCGGGAGATGGCGCGGGAGTTTTTAGAGAAAAATAAGGAGATATAGGGATGAAAAAAGGATTAGGAAAAGGGCTGGATGCTCTCTTTTTAGATAATACCGTAGATTTAGAAGCCCCCGCCCAAGAAAAAAGCGTTTTGCGGCTTTCTCAGATCGAGCCCGATAAAAATCAGCCTCGTAAAACCTTTGAAAAGGAAGGCTTGGAGCAGCTTTGCGCCTCCATCAAGGAGCATGGCCTGATTCAGCCCATCCTTGTGGCGCCCGCGGGAGAAGATCGCTATCGCATCATCGCAGGGGAGCGCCGCTGGAGAGCCTGCCGCATGGCAGGCCTTGAAGAGGTGCCGGTTGTTATTCGGGAATATACCGAGCAGGAGATTCGCGAAATCAGCTTGATCGAGAATCTTCAGCGGGAGGATTTGAATCCCATTGAAGAAGCCCTTGGATATCGCAATCTGATGGAAGAATACGGCCTCACCCAAGAGCAGATCGCAAAAACCATCTCCAAATCACGCCCCGCAATCGCCAATACCCTGCGTCTTTTGGCTTTGCCGGAGCAAATCATTGATTTTTTGAAGACAGGGGAGCTCTCTGCAGGCCACGCCCGCGCCCTGCTCTCTTTGGAAGATAAAGATACCCAGCTTGCCCTTGCCAATCGCATCATCACCGAATCTTTGAGCGTTCGGCAGGCAGAAGAGTTGGTGAAAAAAGCTAAAAAAGCGCCGGCGGAAAAAGCAAAAGAGGATCCCGCCGTTGCCCAAGCCCTCAAGGAGCTGGAGAAAAAAGCTTCCTCGGCCGTGGGCAATAAAGTAACCATTCACCATCGCCCTAATAATAAGGGAAGGGTGGAAATCCAATATTATTCTGTTGCAGAATTGGAAAAAATCATCGAGATCTTAGAAGGAGACGGCAGATGAATAAAGACGAAAAATCCTTGCTGGACGAGCTCTGGCAAGCGATGGGAATGGAAGAGCCCCAAAAGGCTTCGCCAAAAGGTGCTCCTGCCGCTCCCGAAATAAAAAATGAAGAGCTGCAGCCCGAAGAGCCACAGCCCGAAGAGCCACAGCCGCTTCCCGAGATGCCCTCTGCCCCTGCCGAAGAGCCAATCGCAGAGCCGGCCGAAGAAAAAGCGGAAATTCCTGCAAAAGAGCCCGATGCCCCAAAGCCGGAGGAGACCAAAGAAAAGAAAAAGAATATTAAATTCTTGGTGCTTTATACCGTCATCTTTGTCATTGTCATTTCCGGATTGATCGGCGGCAGCTATTTAGTTTCCACCCGCATCCATCAAGAGATGGGGCAAGGCAACGAGAGCAACGAATCCACCCTTAAGAATATTCAGGTGCAAAATAAAGAGCTTAAAAGCAAAAATGCGGAGCTTGAAGCCAAAAACGCCCAATTAACCCAGCAAAAAAAGGATGCCGATGCGCTATTGGAAAGCATTGGCGATATGGTTGAGCACGATCAATATCTTGCCGCAGCGCAAAACCGCTATATTGCAGGGCAAGAGGAGACGGCAAAAAGTATTTTCCGCTCTATCGATCGAGAAAAGCTCTCCATACCCAATCGCGCCTTCTATGATACTCTGAAAGAAAAGTTGGGGCTTTAATTTATATATGAAGAAAGTTGAAATCTATTCCGACGGTGCCTGCAGCGGAAATCCCGGCCCCGGCGGCTTTGGGACCATCTTGGTCTATCAAGGGCGCGAGCGGGAGATCAGCGGCGCCGAAAAAGAAACCACCAATAATCGCATGGAGCTGATGGGGGCTTTGGCGGGCCTTGAGGCCTTAAAAGAGCCCTGCCAAGTAACGCTGATCAGCGATTCCCGCTATCTTTGCGAGAGTATCAGCCAAAAGTGGGTCTTCCAATGGGAGCAAAACGGTTGGCGAAAAAAAGACAAAAAGCCCGCTCTGAACGTAGATTTATGGGAGCGGATCCTTGAGCAGCTTCGGCGGCATCAAGTGGAAATTCAATGGGTGAAAGGCCATGCCGGCCACCCCTATAACGAACGCTGCGACAAACTTGCTGTTGCAGCATATAAGGAGCAGATAGAATGAAAAGAATCCTTGCAATTCTACTTTGCGTGGCTTTAATGGCGGTCGTACCCGCTTGTAAGCCCGATAATATTCAATACCCTTCCGAGATTATCGATCCCGAGGAGCAGGAAATCCTCACACCGGATCTCAAGGAAGAAGAGGAGCAAGCCTCTCAAGAACCCCCCTCCGACCAGCCCTCATCCGAAGAGGAGCAAAAGCCGGAAGAGGAATCCACTACCGAAGAAGAAACCACGCAAGAGAGTGAAGCTTCGCAAGAGGCGGAATCCTCCCAAGAAGCAGAAGAGCCCCTCGCACCCGCAAACCCTTTGGCTGCCGATGGTTTTATTCCTTCTGCCAATACCGCTTCTGCTTTGCAAGCAAGCGGGCTCATTAAAAAATCCAACGAGCTTTCCGTGTTGAAAAATCGCACCATTTCCTTCTTCACCGCTGATGATACGCCCGCCTTTTATTACGTGGATTCCACGGGCAAGCGGCTCAGCGAATGGGATTGGATGAAAGCGTATGCCAATGAATCCAACTTCTTGGTAGAATATAGCGTCAAACCCGCCGCAGTATCGGCAAAGGCGCAGCGTGTCGCCCTTTTTGCAGGCAAGAAGCTCTCTCTGATTCAGCTTCATAGCAGCGACCTTGCAGCAGGCCTGACCCTTACTCGGCCGGCCACCGCCTATTTGGATCTTGAAAATCAATCCTTTGGCATCAGCAAAGCGGTGCTGGCGCAATCGGCCAATCGGCTGTTTGCTCCTATCGGCAATGTGGATTCCCTTTGGTATAATAAAGCCCTTGTAGGGGAGAGCGATCCCGCCACCCTTCAGCAGCAGGGGAAATGGACGGTCGCAGCCTTCCAAAGCTTGGCTACGGCCAATGCCGAAAAGAAGATCCTGCCCCTGCAGATGGAAAGCGCCTTGCCTTGGGCAGCCATCGGCGGCAGAAGCCCGATCGGTCTTAAAGAGGGAAAATTATCCACCTATATCAACGGCGATAATTCCAAATTAGTCTGGGCCGCCTTGCAAAAAATGAATAAAGAGATCCCTACCTTCTTAAAAGATGAAGATCTCAGCTATTCCTTGAAGGACGGCACCGTCTTGATGCAATATACCACCCTTCCCGAGAAAGCAGAGGAGATGACCCTCGGCTATGCCCCTCTGCCCGCCCTCACCGAAGAGACTGCCCCCGCTGTTACCTTCAGCGGCACCTTCTTTGCTCTGCCTAAATATGAGGACGGCGAATCTGCCGCTCTTGCAGCGCTGACCTTTGCAGAGAGTTGGTGCAATCGCTATACCGAAGCCCGCGCCGCCCAACTTCAGCCTTTCGGCATCCAAGGAGCAGAATATCAAAAGTATGCGGATCTTGCCGAGCAAAAAGGGATGTTGATTTTGGGCAGCAAACCCATCGAAGAAATGGTGGAGACCTATCTGAATGGAATCACCGATGAATCCATCAATATGGCAAATGCCTATGGAAATGTCATCACCAAGCTTTATGCTTATGTGGCTACCCAGAATCTATACTATTAAATAATATAAATAAACGGGACCGAAAATAATCGGTCCCGTTTCAGACTCTCAAAAAAGGCACAGACCGCAGAAAATAAGAGAATAAAAGAATTCTGCCGATTCAATAAATCAGCAAGGGAAAAGAAATCCTACTCTTTTTCCTTGCTTTCTTATTATAAGGAAAAATCCGCATGATGATGCGGATTTAGA
>JAZMZQ010000158.1:0-7783 GCA_045586045.1 Eubacteriales bacterium | reverse complement strand
GGTTACATCCTTATAAAAGCCCATATCCAGCATTCTGTCTGCCTCATCCAGCACCACCGTCTGAATATGATCAAAGCGCAGGTTGCGCCGCTTATGATGGTCCATCAGCCGCCCCGGCGTTGCCACAATGATCTGCGGCTTTTTCTCCAGCTGCCGGATCTGGCCCTGCATGCCTGCCCCGCCGTAAAGCACTGCCACTCGAATCCCTTTATAAAAGGTCAGAAGCCCTCTCAGCTCCTCCCCGATCTGCATCGCAAGCTCTCGGGTGGGGGCTAAAATCAGCCCCTGAATCTCCGCACAATCGGCATCAATATGCTCAATCATGGGGATGCCGAAGGCGAAGATCTTACCGGTGCCGGTAGGTGCCTTTGCCACTACATCCTTCCACTGCATAAATTCAGGGATTGCCAGCTTCTGCACAGTGGTAGGATACGCATATCCTTTTTCTTCCAACGCCTTGAGCATCTCTTCCGAGAGGCCAAGGTCCTTAAACATCACATGGTTTTCCATAATCTTCTTCCTTTCGATGCTCTTATTTTAGCACCGTTTTCTTTATTTCGCAACTATATTGCAAAAAATTGCGGTCTGAAAAGACCGCAATTTCTTAAAATAAAACCGTCATAATCGAATGTGGATCTAAAGTCAAATTGGTGCAAACGCCCTTATGGCGCACTACTGCAGGCAACGCCTCATCAGCAGTATTCATCAGGATCAATACAATCTGACCATCGGGATTCTTAAAGGCCACGGTATAGATCTGCTCGCAGTATTTAGTGGTTGCAATCCGCTTTGCCCCCCGCTCCACAAATTTAGAAAAATGGCCGATATAATAATAGATCGGTGTATAAACCAGCTTTTTTGCTTTGGTATCATAAAGCACCGGCGCATGGCAACCGCAGGATTTATCCTCTAATACAATTCCCGCGCAGGCTACGGATTTTTCGCTTCGGTTATGGAAGGGGCCACCCTGATCGGAAAGTAAAAGATTCCAATCACAAAAGCCGGCAGTAAAATTATTGAAATCGCCGCAAAGCTCTTTTCCATAGCGTTCAGCCAAGGAAAGGGGATCTTCATTGATGCTGCCGCAGATCTCGGTACTTAAAAGAACCTTGCCGAATTGCTCGTGGACCAGACGCATTCCGTCGAAATGATCGCCGGAATACCAATGATGGCCCACTGCCCATACCCGCGAGCGAACAGCATCGGATTCAAAAATTTTCTTGGTGCGATCGTAAACCCGCTCCTTATTATGATCCCAGATAATAATTTTGATCTCGGAAAGCCCCTCCTCATCCAATACAGGAGCCAGATACTTTTCTATAAATTCCCGCTCATCCTTTGAGGAATAGTAGCAGCTCTCCCATGGCTGAAAAGCGATCGGCTCATTCTGCACCGAGATCGCAGAGATTTTAATGCCCTCTTCCGCCATAGCTTTGATATACTTGGCATAATATCTCGCCCAGACCTCTTTATACTCCTCCTTCAGAGAACCCCCTCTGATGGATTGCTCATTGGTCTTCATAAAGGCAGGAGGGCTCCAAGGGGAAGCAAAAAGTATCAGTTCTTTCCCGCAATATTCCAAGGCATCCTTAATAAAGGGGATGATGTACTTTCGATCCCGATCAATATTGAAGGTTGCAAGGTCCTTATCGCCTTCCTTGATATAAGTATAGATATCCAAAGAAAAATCGCAGGAATTGATATGGGTACGGCCGAAATTATAGCCAATTCCCTCTTCTTTGGAAAAATGCTTTTTCAGAAAATCTTGTTTCTGCGTATCGGTCAACTGGGCATAATTATAAGCCGCCGATTCGGTAAAAGCACCGCCAAATCCCACCACCGATTGATATTCAATCTCATCAAAGACATTGATAATCCCCCGCTCGGTGCCGCTTCTGATATTCCCAGCCTCCACGAGGCTTTCTTCAAAATAAATCTTTTCCTTTGGAATGGTTTTTACAATTTTCATCTCTTTATCTCCTTTTTAAGTATTCCTTTGGGGTACATTGAAATTCTTCATAAAACGAACGATAAAAGGTTCTCACCGAATTAAAACCGCTCTCATAGGCACAGGCGGAAATCTTCTTTTCCTTTTGCATCAGCAAGACAGCGGCTCGCAGCCGCATCAAGGTAATATAGCGATTAATGCCCATATGAAAGCAATTCTTAAAGCAGCGGGAAAGATAGCTCGCATTATAGCCAAGGTCTGCCGCAATAGACGGAAGGGTCAGCGGCGTTTTATAGTGCTCATTGATATAAAACAGAATCTGCGTGGCGGGGGCGGTATCTACCGCTTCTTGCTGCTCCTTCAGCTGCATCCGCTCCAAAAGTGCACCCAGAATCATATAGATACAGCCTTGCTTTTTTATCTCATTGCAACCCGCCATGATCTGCTCGCAATAGCAGCTCAGTTCCTCGTAGAGGGCGCGATCCCGTATGAAAGGGCTTTCCAATCTCTTATTTTGCATCCTTTGCGAAAATTCTCCGCAAAGATCTAAAGGAATGATCAGGCAGGTGATTTCAGAGGATGATCTGGTACGATACCCGTGGGAATCAAAGCTCAGCGCCGCCGAGATATCTCCCTCCCTCAAAATTTCCCGCCGATCATTAATCCAAATTTCAATTTCACCCGAATGAACCAGACAAATCTCGATCTGAGAATGAAAATGATAGGGCGTTTTAGAATTTTCAATTATCTTGCAAAAAAGACGGTTTGCCTGTTCCCGATGAAGATTAAATTCTGCTTTCATAGTCATCTCCGTAAAAAAATGGCATAATTTATCGTGTTTTTGGCAACAAACTGTATTTTTTTATGTTATATTTATAATACAATGTTACTCTTTTGTCAAGGAGGAAAAGGCTTGTGTTATTTTCCCGCAAAGATCTGATAAAAATTACCGTGCCGCTGATCATTCAGCAAATTCTTTCCGTCATGGTGGGCATGATCAATTCCATGATGGTCTCCGCCGCGGGAGAGGCAGCCGTATCGGGGGTTTCCTTGGTCAATACCCTTGATATTCTGCTGATGCTTTTCTTTACCGCTTTGGTTACCGGCGGCACAGTCGTTGTCTCTCAGTTTTTAGGGAAAGGCAATGTGAAGCTGGTGCAGGCATCGGTCAAGCAGCTGATCTATTCCTCCACCATCATGGCCATCCTCGTAGCGATTCCGGCAGTTGCCTTCCGCGGGCCGCTGCTTCGCCTTCTTTTCGGCAGTGCAGATCCGCTTGTTTTAGAGCACGCCATGAATTATTTTCTCTATATTGCCATCTCCTTCCCCTTTTTAGCGCTCTATAATGCAGGGGTTGCTCTTTATCGGGCCATGGGCAATTCCATGGTCTCCATGGTTACCACGCTGCTGATGAATCTCACTGTCATCGGCTTTAATTTCATCACTATTCAGACACTGCATCTGGGCGCAGCCGGCGCGTCGATCTCCACCCTTGCGGCCAGAATTATCTTCTCGGTGGTGGTAATGATCATGCTCCATAATCCCAAAAATCCCATCCATATTCAGCGTTTCTTCCATTTCCGCCCTGATTTTAAGATCATCAAGCGGATTTTGGCCATCGGAGTGCCCAGCGGCATTGAATCGGCCCTTTTCCAATTCGGCAAGCTCCTTACCCAAACCTTGATCGCAGGCCTTGGAACCGCCGCCATTGCCGCCAACGCAGTGGCCATGAATCTTGCGGATTTTCAATATATGCCGGGCACTGCCATCGGCCTTGCGGTAATCACGGTTGTAGGCCGCTGCGTAGGTGCCGGCCAAAAAGAGCAGGCCAAAAAATATGCCCGCATCATGCTGGGGGCTGTCTATGCCACTCTTTGGCTGGTGGTGCTGATCACCTTTCTCTTCGCCAAACCTCTGATCGGAATTTATAATCTCTCTTCCGACGCTGCAGAGTCTGCACGCTATCTCCTTTTGCTCCATGCCGCCATCGCTTCTCTGATCTGGCCCATGGGCTTCGGGCTGCCGCATATCTTCCGCGCGGCAAGCGATGTGGAATTTCCCTTAATTGTCTCCACCATCTCTATGTGGATCCTTCGGGTAGCAGGTGCTTATTTTCTGGCCTTGGATCAGCTCCGCATTTTCGGCCTTATCATCCCCTGCATGGGTCTTGGGATTAAAGGCGTATGGTATGCCATGTTCGCCGATTGGGTCGTTCGGGGCGTGCTCTATGCTTGGCGCTTCTTCAGCAATCGCTGGCTCCACCATTTCAACCATATCTAAATCTCATTCATGAATGATGCCGGTGATCTCTTCTTTATGGCAAAGATTATGAAAATAGCGTTTTCCGAATTTCTCGCCGGCGCAAAGCAGATAGGATTTTTTGGCGTTTTGAATCATTTTCTTTCTGACATGATTCTCCTCAGGGGCAATATCGGTAAGATAACCCTCCTCAGAAACGCCTCGGCAGGAAAAGAAAGCAATATCGGCATTATAGGTTTCAATCACCCGATGGGCTTCCTCCCCCACCAATGCCAAGCAGCTATTGACGAGCGTCCCGCCGGTCGATATGGTATGAATTCCGTATTCCGCCAATTTGATCAGCGCCTTCACGCTGTTGGTAATCACCGTTATATTTCTTTTTGATGCAAGAAACGGAATCAGATAATAGCAGCTTGTTGAGGCATCTAAAAAGAGGACATCATGATCGCAAATCAAATCGATTGCTTTTTTTGCAATGATTGCTTTTGCGCTGCTTTGCTCATATTCTCTGATCAAAAAAGGAATTTTATTTTTGGAAAGCGCCGTCTCTTCCAGCAACGCTCCGCCATGAATCCGCTTAATCAGATTTTGCTTTTCAAGGCTTTGAAGGTCCCGCCGGATCGATGGCTCGCTGACAAATAACGCTTTGGCCAGCTGCTCCACGCCGGCCTTTTTTTCTTTCAGCAAAATTTCAAGGATTTGTCTTTCTCTCTCAATGCTCATATAATCACCTTTTCTTTGCAAAACGATCATATTTTAGATCATTTGCTCAATTAGTATGGCGCAGGTTGCGCAAAATGATTGTTTGATGGTATACTAACATTAATGCATTGAATTGTCAATAAAAGGGGATCTCCTTTTCCGCGGCAAAATGCAGATCCATAAAAAATAACTTTGTAAAGGTGGTAAAACTATGGCAATCATTACGGTAATTTGTTCGGGTATGATGGGTTCCGCCATCACCTTCCCCGCGGCCCACAATGGCCACACCATCCGCTTGGTCGGCTCTCCTCTGGATACCGATATTATTGATCACGGCAAAAAAACCAATGAGCATCTGACCCTTTCGCTCTACAGAAAGAATAACGATACCAACGGTGTAGACGAACCCTTTGTCATGCCGCCTTCGGTTTCTTTCCATTATATTGAAGAGATGGAAGAGTGCATCAAGGATGCCGATCTGATTATCTGCGGTGTTTCTTCCTTTGGAATGGATTGGTTCTGCGAAAATGTCATTCCCAAGCTTCCTGAGGAGACTCCTCTGCTTTCCATTTCCAAGGGAATGATTGATGATGGCGAGAATAAAGGCCGCCTGATCTCCTATCCCGAATATATGCAGCGCTTTACCGATAAGGATTTGAAGATCTATGCGGTGGGCGGCCCCTGCACCTCTTATGAGCTGGCCGTTCAGGATCCCACCGAAGTTGTTTTCTGCGGTCCCGATATGAAGACCTTGCGCTGGCTCAAATCCCTTTTTGAGACCGATTATTATCATATCAGCCTCTCCACCGATGTGCATGGTGTAGAGTGCGCCGTGGCGCTGAAAAACGCCTATGCTTTGGGGGTTGCCTTAGCCATCGGCCTTTCCTATAAGAGAGAGGGCAAAAAATTTGAGCATTATAATTCCCAAGCCGGCCTCTTTATGCAAGCCTCCCGCGAGATGTATCTTTTGATGGATGCGCTGGATAGCCATGCAGAGCGTAATATCTTTGTGGGCCTCGGAGATCTTTATGTTACCGTCTTCGGCGGCAGAAACCGCAAGCTGGGCGCGCTCCTCGGCCAAGGCTATACCTACAATCAATCCATGGAGCAGCTCCCCGGTATCACCATGGAGGGGGTTGTCATCAGCCGCCGCACCGCCACCGCACTGGAGCAGATGGCAGCAGCCGGCAAGATCGATCTGAAGGATTTCCCCCTGCTCTGGCATATCAAAGAGCTTCTGGAGGATGAGGCGGTCATCAATGTTCCTTGGAAGGCATTTGAGACGGAGTATGAAGGTTAAATTCAAAAAATGCAGTGTTTCGGCACTGCATTTTTTAATGACTTAGGGTTGAATTCCTTGATTTTGATTGTTATACTAATAATCAAAGTATTAATAGAATGGGGTAAATATATGCTTAAAAATCAATGGTGGTATTGCTACCACAAAGCATTAGAAACAGAGCTTCTGCAGTGCCGCGATGAAGGCAAAGATATCTCCGCTTATGAAAAAGAGGCGGAAGCACTCCGCATTTCCACACCCTTTACAGAAGAAGAATATGAAAAGGTCATGACCCTGATCGACAAGCTGGAGGCGCTGCCCGTTTCCGAGGCGTATCAAAAAAACAATCCTGATACACCGGAGGAGATCCATCAGGCCCAAGGGGCTGATATTCCCCATACTCCCTACGATAAAAAGGAACTGGAGGATCGAATCCACGGTGCTTGGATCGGCCGCATTACCGGCTGCCTCTTGGGCAAGCCGGTAGAAAATTGGTCCCGCGAGAGCATCCGCAAGATTGCCGAGGCCGGCGGCAACTACCCCATCACCCGCTATATCCGCGGGCAGGTCTCCCATGATCCGGAGGACTCCTTCTTTGATCAGCCCTGCTTTACCAAGCACTGCTTTGCCGAGCAAATAAACGGCTGTTCCCCTGCAGATGATGATACAAACTATACCGTATTGGCGCTGAGCATCATCGAAAAATACGGCCGAGATTTTACATCCTACGATGTTGTCGAAAGTTGGCTGCGTAATTTCCCCGCTTTGGCGCTCTGCACCGCCGAGCAGGCGGCCTTCCGCAATTTCTTGATTCATATTCTGCCGCCTCGCTCCGGCTTTGTACGCAATCCTTATCGCGAATGGATCGGCGCCCAAATTCGCGGCGATTTCTTTGGCTACATCTGCCCCGGCGACCCCCGCACCGCAGCGGACTACGCCTATCGGGATGCTTGCTGTACCCATACCAAAAACGGCATTTACGGAGAGATGTTGGCTGCCGCCATGATCGCCCAAGCAGCAGTTACAAACGACCGCAGGGAAATCATCGAGGTAGGCCTTGCATGTATCCCCAAAAACTGCCGCCTGAAAAAGAATATCGAAGATGTTATCGCAATGTACGATCAGGGCATGGAGTTTACGGAGGCAGTAGCAAAGATTCATGAGCGGTATCCCCAGAAGCTTCATCATAATGCCGTACATACCATTGCGAATGCAATGATCGTGGCGGTGGCGCTTCTGTGGGGCGATGGGGACTATGAAAAAACCCTCGGCTACGCGGTCATGGCAGCGATGGATACCGATTGCAACGGCGCCACGGTTGGTTCTATCGTCGGTATGATCAACGGAGCAAAAAATATTCCCGCCCATTTCACCGATCCCATTGCAGATACCCTGCGCACCAATATTGTCGGCAATGCAACGGTTCGGATCACCGATTTGGTTGAGAGAACTCTTAAGCTGATTCCGTAAAAAAAATCGCCCAAAAGGACGAGGGTGCGGCAGAGGCCGCAAAGGAAGGTAGAGCCGCCCCAAAGGGCGGCGGTAAATGGACACTTGTATTAAGTAAGAATAGAGAATAAAGCAAGCGGCACAGC
>JAZMZQ010000157.1:0-8478 GCA_045586045.1 Eubacteriales bacterium | reverse complement strand
GCCTTTGCTTGAAGGCCCTGACCCAAGCAGATCTTGAGGGAAAGGCCGTATTGGATATCGGCTGCGGAAGCGGCATCCTCTCCATCGGAGCGGTAGCTTTGGGAGCGAAAGAAGCCTTTGGCTGCGATATCGATCGCCTTGCAGTAGAAGTGGCCCGCAGAAATGCAGAGCTCAATGGCCTTGCCGATCGTTGCACCTATGAAGCAGGCGACCTTTTGGAAGCGGTAGAGGGGAAATACCCCATTGTTACGGCCAATATTGTGGCCGATGTGATTCTGACTCTTCTTAAAGATCTTCATGCGGTCTTGGAAGAGGGCGGGCTTTTTATCACCTCCGGCATTATCGATACCCGCAAGGATGAGCTGCTGGAAGCAATCTCTAAGGCAGGGCTTACGGTCCTTTCCATTGAAGAGGAGCGGGGCTGGGTTGCGATTATTGCGCGAAGGAACTGATTTATGGAACATTTTTTCTTACCCGAAATTCAAGAAACCTTCCAAGTGGAGGGCGATACCTATCGGCATCTCACCCGTTCCCGCAGAATGAGAGTGGGAGAGACTGCGGTCTTTTGCGACGGAAGCGGCATGGATTATCTTGCCCGCATGACCGCCTGCACCAAAGATAGCGCCACCTTCGAGGTGGAGGAGCGCACCCCCTCTCTCACCGAAAGCGATCTGAAATTTATCCTCTTCCAATGCCTGCCTAAGGGCGATAAAATGGAAGAGGTGCTCCACCGCTGCACTCCCTTGGGGATCACCCGCTTTGTGCCGGTAAAAAGCGAGCGGAGCGCAGAGGCGCCCGGTGAGAATAAGAGAAAGCGCTGGGAAAAGATTGTGCTCTCCGCCGCCACCCAATGCGGCAGATCCCTCCTTCCCGAGATCGCCCCCGTCTGCAGCTTTCAAGAAGCAATCGAGCAGATGCAAGAAGCAGATGCCGCTTTTATCTGCTATGAAAATTCCGAGGGTGCGATTCCGCCTCTTCCCAAGAGCGGCACTGTCGCCTTTCTCATCGGCCCCGAAGGCGGGCTTGCGCCCAAAGAAGCCGAAAGCCTTCCTCATTGCTCCTTGGGGCGCAGAATCCTGCGCACCGAAGAAGCGGCCGCCTTTTTAATGCCGATCCTTCTGGATCGAAGCGGAAACTTATAAGGAGACTCCATAAGATGTCTAAAAATCATTTGACCAAGCAAGAAATCTTTACTTCTCGCGTCCTGACCCTCTTTTTCACCTGCCTTTTAGCGGGCGGCTTGATGTGGGTAGAGCGGATGGCCCATTATCATATGAGCTATATCTTCCGCCGCTATACCCCTACCGTTCTGCCTATTCTGGGCGGGCTGATCCTTTTAGGCTTTCTCTACCTTTGCATCCGCTATCACAAACTAAAAACCACCCCTCAGGAGCCGCGGGTATTCCAAAGAGGCTTCACCCTCTACCTTGCGGCAGTGCTGCTAATAACTGTTACCCTGCCCTCTATTGCGCTTTTCGGCAAGCAGCTGCAGCTTTTCAGCATGGCAACCGAGCTTTGCGGCTGCCTGCTCCTTGCTTATTTTATCGCCTATCTCTTTTATGAGAAGGGTTCCCCATCCGCAGCAGGCCTTTGCTATATGACCTGCTTTGCCATTATAGGCTTTCTCTACTTTGCGCGGACTTATTATTCCGCCACCTCCGCAATTCTGGCCGGCCATGATCTGATGGCTCTTTCCGATTGGGGCTGCGCCTTGATCATTACCCTTTTGCTGGGCGGGCTTTATTTAGGCTGGCTTTTGCTGATCAAAAAGAATCCCGCCTTTGCCGCCGATCCGAAAATCCCGCTGATTCCTATTCTTTTGGCGATCGGGGCAATGATCACCCTTTGCATCCACCCCCTCACCATCCTTGCCCGCACCGCTCTTTTTTGGAGCATTTTAGGGCTTCAGATTCTCTCTTCCATCCTTTGCATTTTTCTTAAAAAGAAAAAATAATTTTCGCTTGTTTACATAAATTACTGTTCAAAACTCTGTGCAAAATGTGAAATACCCCTGTCGAAACAAGGCGAAATCGGTCGTTTGGGAGATTTTGCCTGTTGAAAACTCCGAAATTCTCCATAACGTAGGGTAACCAATGTTGAGAAAAAAGTTATTGCTTTTTTCAAATTCCTATGATATAATTACCAAGCATATAATATCAGATTTGCGCAAGAGAAATCAGCGCAAATGAAAATATCCCATTTGAAAGGTTGTGAAATCCATGGCAATGTATATCCTCGGTTCTGCCATTTTGGTATTGGCAGTTGCAATCATCGTTTGCGTATCCATTCAGCAAGGTAAATCTCAAGGCTTGGGTGCAATGGCAGGCGGGTCCGACGCAGCAGATAGCTATTATTCCAAGAATAAAGGCCGTGATCGGGATGCGGTGCTCTCTAAGATCACCATCGTTCTTTCGATCCTGATTGTCATCTGCGTTGTTGCAATGAACATTATCTCTGCATAAAAAAATGAGCCTGCGATCAGGCTCATTTTTATTGTGGAAAATGCAAAAGAACTATGCTATAATGAACGCATCAATTCCTTTATGGGAGGAATCATTATGAAAATTATTCTGGTAGGTTGCGGCAAGATCGGCGGTGCCATTCTGGAGCAGTTGATTGCCGAGGGGCATGATGTTGTGGCAATCGATAGCAATATCAAGGTGCTTAATGCCGCTGTCGATCAATATGATTGCATGGGGGTATGCGGATCGGGGACAGATTGTAACACCCTTTCCGAGGCAGGGGCCGGAGAGGCCGATCTCTTTGTGGCGGTTACCGGCTCCGATGAATTTAATATGCTCAGCTGCTTTATGGCCAAAGGAATGGGCGCATCTCATACCATTGCCCGTATTCGCAATCCCGAATATAACGACCATAATTTGGATTTTCTCAAAGAGCAGCTGGAGCTCTCGTTGGCCATCAACCCCGAGGCCCTTGCGGCGGTGGACGCTTACCATGTAATGAAGCTGCCCTCTGCCGCCAAGATTGATACCTTCTCGGGCGGCAGCTTTCAGATGGTAGAGCTTCGCATTAAAGAGGATTCCGAACTGAATGATACAACCCTTATAGACCTTCGCAAAAAATATAAGGCCAATTTCCTGATCTGCGCAGTGCGCCGCGGCAATGAGGTGCATATTCCTGATGGTACTTTCACCTTAAAAACCGGCGATCGAATCGGCATCATGGCTGCCCACTCCGAAATTGAAAAATTGCTCCGTCAGATGGGCTTGATGCAAAAGCAGGTTAAAAATGCCATCATTGTAGGCGCAGGGCGTATCGCCTATTATCTTGCCAAAATGCTGATCAAAAGCGGCACTTCCGTAAAGGTGATCGATCATAATCTTGAAAAATGCAATGCCCTTTGCGAGGCGGTGCCCGAAGCGATTGTCATCCAAGGGGATGCCACTAAGCAGGAGATTCTGCTGGAGGAGGGCATTACCACCACCGGTGCGCTGGCCGCGCTTACCGAGATTGACGAGGTCAATATCCTCCTCTCCCTCTTTGCCGCCAATCAAAAGGTGCCAAAGGTTATCTCCAAGGTCAGCCGCCAGGAATTTACCTCCATGGCAGAGAGTATGGGGATCGAGAGTATTATCTCTCCGCGGCAGGCGATTGCCGATGTCTTGGTCCGCTATGCAAGAGGGCTTGAGAATTCCAAGGGCGCCAAAATGGAAACCCTCTATAAAATTATGGATAGCGATGCAGAGGCGCTGGAATTCCTCATCCCCGAGAATTGCCCCGTAGCCAATCAGCCTTTGAAAGAGCTGAAGCTCAAAAAGAATGTTTTGATTGCCGGCATCAAGCGCGGCAGAAAAGCCATCATCCCCAGCGGTGAAAATCAGATTCTGCCCGGCGATCGGGTCATTTTGCTTGTGGCAGGCCGTCGGATTAATGATATTGCTGATATTATAAGATAGGAATCAAAGGTAAAATACGATGAACTATAAAATGATCTTTAATATCATTGGGCGGATTCTCCTGACCGAAGCAGCCTTATTTGCTCTTCCCTTGGGCGTTGCGCTTCTCTATGGAGAGCGCAATACCCCGCTTGCCTTTTTGATTGCTGCTGCAGCAGCGCTGCTTTTGGGCGGGATCATGGTCTTGCTGACCCGTAAAGGGGAGCGGCAGGCCTTTGCCCGAGAAGGCTTTATCGCTGTGGCATTGGCATGGATTTTTCTTTCCTTGATCGGCGCGCTTCCCTTCTATATCAGCGGGGAAATCAAAAGCTTCACCGACGCCGTTTTTGAGACGGTGAGCGGCTTCACCACCACCGGCGCTTCCATCCTCACCGATATAGAGGCCATGAGCCATAGCCTTCTTTTCTGGCGCAGCTTTACCCATTGGATCGGCGGAATGGGCGTGCTGGTCTTGATGATGGCCATCATCCCCAATTCCTCCAAAGGCTCGATGCATATGCTGCGGGCAGAGATGCCGGGGCCCATCATCGGCAAGCTGGTCCCCCGCGCCCGCGATACGGCCATGATCCTCTATCTGATCTATCTTGCACTCACGATCACTGAGATTCTCTTTCTGCTGGCCGGCGGAATGCCGCTCTTTGATAGCGTTATCCATGCGCTCGGCACTGCCGGTACCGGCGGATTTGGTATAAAAGCCGATAGCCTTGGAGGATATAGCCCCTATCATCAATGGGTTATTGCCATCTTTATGCTGCTTTTCGGCGCCAATTTTAATCTCTACTATCTGATTTTGATCCGTAAAGTAGGGGCTGCTCTCAAAAGCCAAGAGCTTTGGTTCTATGGTGGATTTGTATTGGCATCTACCACCGCCGTCACCTTGAATGTTCTCTCTGTTTATGAGAACTTTGGGGAAGCCCTTCGCCATTCTGCGTTCCAAGTAGCCTCCATCATTACCACCACCGGCTATAGCTCTACCGATTTCAATCTTTGGCCGGATCTTTCCAAAGGAATCTTGCTTCTTTTGATGCTCATAGGCGGCTGCGCCGGCTCCACTGCAGGCGGACTTAAGGTCTCCCGCGTCGTATTGCTTTTCAAGATTGTAAAGCGCGAAATCAAGCGGGCGCTTCATCCACGCTCGGTCAGCAAGGTGCGCTTTGAGGGCCATCGGGTAGAAGAAACGGTCTTGGATAGCGTGAGCGGATATTTCGCCATCTATGCCTTTTGCTTGGTATTGATCTTCCTGCTGCTTTCCTTCGAGCCCTTTGGGCTGGAGACCAATCTTTCTGCAACCATCGCCTGCTTCAATAATGTAGGCCCCGGTTTTGGCGGAGTAGGTCCGCTCTCAAGCTATACTGCTTATTCACCCATCTCTAAATGGGGGCTCTCCTTTGCCATGCTTTTGGGAAGATTGGAAATCCTTCCCTTGATTATCGCCCTCTCCCCCGCCTCCTGGAATAAAAAATATCGTTAAAAAAAAGAGCTGTAAAAACTTTACAGCTCTTTTTCTCAGCGTGTCAAAAAACTCCTGCGGAGGTTTTTGACACGCTGGGAGACTCTCAAAAAAGAGTGCAGATTTCGTCAAAATAACCCGAAGTCGTATATTGATACGTCGAGAGGTTATTTTGGCGAAAAGCAGAAAATTTCAATCTAAATCCGCATCATCATGCGGATTTTTCCTTATATAAGAAAGCAAGGAAAAAGAGTAGGATTTCTTTTCCCTTGCTGATTTATTGAATCGGCAGAATTCTTTTATTCTCTTATTTTCTGCGGTCTGTGCCTTTTTTGACAGTCTGAAAAAAAGAGCTGTAAAAACTTTACAGCTCTTTTTCTTTTACAAACAGCAAAAAGATGCGCTGAACAGGGAGGCAGAAAACAGCGCCTGCCACCGAAAGCCCCCACCAAAGAGGATTATGGAAAATGCGCTTGAGGGCGCTGAGTTCCTCGCTGCGGATCAGAATATATAAGATTACCAGCACCGTAATCAATGCAATCAATAAAATCTTCAGCAATGAAAGGGGCACTCCTTCTACGCCCATATAGCCTCCGATCAGCCAGATTGCAGATGCAATACAGCCTGCAGCGGTTACCCACCACCACCAAAGGCAATGCTGAATCCTTCTGGCAGTGCCATGAAGACCTGCAAAGAGGGCTTCGCAATAAATCTGCACCCCTAAAAGCCAAGGCAGAAGTTTCTTATTGAAGCCTTGCTTCTCCCCGTATTGTTTGAGGGCAATTCCACCCAAAATAAAGCAGATCAGATAGGCTGTGATCCATACTAAAGTCGAGATTATAAACCATTTCGGCAGGATTTTATCCTGCACCAATTCCAATAATTTTTCCATCGCTTAGTTCTTTGCCAAAGCCCTCTCCAGCCAGATGCGGCCGATATCCAGCGCATCATAAAGGCTCTTCTTTTCACTCTTCTTTTTGGAACGCTCAAAAATAGATACGCTCTCATCGGTGGTAAGAAGCTCTACCGTTACCTGAGTAGGGATCTCCTCCTCACTGCCGTCGGTCTTTTCGATATGAATAAAGATTACATAGGGATCTCGGGGATCTCCATAATAAATATCATTATTGCTGCGAACCAGCGGATAGCCCTTATACATGGTGAAGGGAAGCTTTTCTTTCTTTTCAGCCATCTATCTATTACCTCCTATTATAATGGTTTGATATTCTTATATATTGTAGCACACATTATTCGGAATGTAAACCATCAATTTTGCACCATTTCTGAAATAGTCCCGTAGAATGGAGAGAAGATTGAACCGCTTTTTCGGCTCAATCTTCGAGATAATCGAAAGGAGAATCGCAAATGGACGATTTTGATCTGCGGGATCTGCTCTCTCCCCCTCTGCGCCATTGCGCCGAAAACCAAGGCCGGCCCGCAACCCATAAAGAGCCCTCCCTCGAGCCTATGGTTCTGGGAATGGCTTATGTACGCCCTCAAATTTGGGAGGATCTTTATGACCCGGAGGATGCTTTCCGCAACGGCACCATCTTCCGCGGATTAAACTATCCCTTTATGGGAAGAGGAGGGAATAAAGAATGAGCGAGCAGGAAAGAATGATGCAGGCGGTCTATACCAATGGCTTTGCCGCCGATGATGCCCGCCTCTTTCTGGATACCCATCCTCAAAGCCGCGAGGCACTGGATTATTATAAAAAGAAAATAGAGCTCTATAAAATCGCGCGGGATCGCTATGAGGAAAAATATGGCCCCATCAGCGTAGAAAATGCCGCCGTCGGTGATCGCTGGGGCTGGGCAGAGCAACGCTGGCCCTGGGAAGGAGGAGAATGAGTTATGTGGAAATATGAAAAACGCTTGCAATACCCTGTAGACATCAAAAAGCCCGATGCACGCCTTGCTAAGGTGATCATGTCGCAGTTTGGAGGCCCCGATGGCGAACTGGGCGCATCTCAGCGTTATCTTTCCCAGCGCTATTCCATGCCCTATCGGGAAGTTTCCGCTTTGCTCACCGACATCGGTACCGAAGAGTTGGCCCATATGGAAATTGTATCCACCATTGTGCGGCAGCTCTTAAAAGGGCTCTCTGCCGATGAGATTCAAGCCCAAGGCTTTGCTGATTATTATACCGACCACACTGCCGGAATCTGGCCGCAGGCGGCAAGCGGTGAGCCTTGGAGCGCCACCACCTTCCAATCCAAGGGAGATCCCATCACCGATCTCTTTGAGGATATGGGTGCGGAGCAAAAGGCAAGAACCACCTATGATAACCTGCTGCGCTTAATCAAGGATCCGGATGTACGGGATCCCATCAAGTTCCTGCGGCAGCGGGAGATCAACCATTTCCAACGCTTCGGCGAAGCCCTCGGCCAAGTTCGCCGCCATCTGGACAGCAAAAACTACTACCGCTTCAACCCGGCCTTTGATAAAAAATATAATCAATAAAAAACGCCCCAATGGTTTTAAGTAAACCATTGGGGCAGTATTCTTATAAGAGATTTCTAATTGGGGCTCCCTTGGAGCTCCCTTCGGACGACTATTTAATTCCTTTTGTTTATCCTCGCGTCAACGCAGCAAAGGCCAATTCTTTTTTGATCCTCTTATTCTCTCGTTCATATTCGTGTTGCGAAACAAGATAAGCTTCCTTGCCATCAGAATATACGATAATGAAACTGCTTTGCTTCTTTTTTTCACCCTCGTATTTGCAAGAAGCAGTGGTATCAAAGCAATACAAATCCGCGTCTTTATTTTTCGCAATCAATTTAGCCTTAATCTTGACATTTTTGGCGCCGCTCTCTTCCAACAACTCGGTATATTCACTAACCACTTGTTTTTCCGCTTTTTGGACATTTTTATTCCCAAACAACGCAGAAAAAAGACTAATCACTAAAACCACCGCCAATACAATGGCCCCTAATTTTATCAATTTTGCATGTTTGCCGGCTTTAATCTTTTGAACATTTTCATTTTGATTGATTTTTTCAGCCACATTCGCTACCGTTTCGTTGTCTTTGATTTTCTGCGCCATTTCTGCAGTAGTATCCTTGATCTTGCCCATTGCTTCACTTTCTTGAACTTTTTGAGCAGTTTCTTT
>JAZMZQ010000156.1:0-5378 GCA_045586045.1 Eubacteriales bacterium | reverse complement strand
TACTAAGTTGTCTTCCTAAGACCGCTTGGCCTCCGACTTCGTCCATGAATATGGCGCCCATATCTTCCATACCAGCCTGAAGAATGTCTGGGACTATGTCAACCGCTTTGCCGAATTCAATCGCTATACCAATTCCCCCGTGGCAAGATATAAGGATGAGCTTTATAATCTGCCCTTCAATATGAATACCTTCAATAAGCTTTGGGGCGTGGTAACCCCTCAGCAAGCCTTTGCAAAGATTGAGGAAGAAAAGGCCGCCTGCGGCATTACTGAGCCGAAAAACTTAGAAGAGCAGGCCATCTCGCTGATCGGCAAGACCATCTATGAAAAGCTGGTCAAGGGCTATACCGAGAAGCAATGGGGAAAGCGGGCCACCGAGCTGCCCAGCTTTATCATTCGGCGGCTGCCCGTCCGCTTTATCTATGATAATAATTATTTCAACGACCGCTATCAGGGAATCCCCATCGGCGGCTATACCGCCATGGTGGAGAAAATGCTGGAAGGCATTGAGGTGCGGCTGAATTGCGATTATTTCGATCATCAGAAGGAGCTCTCCGACCTTGCGGAAAAGATCCTCTTCACCGGCCCCATCGATCGCTTCTATGATTATTGCTTCGGCGAGCTGGAATATCGCTCCTTGCGCTTTGAGACGGAAGTGATGGAATGTGAAAATTACCAAGGAAATGCGGTCGTGAATTATACCGAATATGAAATTCCCTACACCCGCATCATCGAGCATAAGCACTTTGAATTCGGCACCGCCCTTGGCAATGAGCCCCAAGGCGAGGCTGCTTCCTTCACAATCGTAACCAAGGAATACCCCGATCAATGGGTGCAGGGCAAAGAGCCTTATTATACCATCAATGATGAGCGCAATACCGCCCTCTATGAAAAATATCGGCAGTTGGCCGAAAAGGAGGGCAAGGTGCTCTTCGGCGGCAGATTGGGCCAATATCGCTATTATGATATGGATAAGGTGATCCTTGCCGCTCTTGAGATGGCAGAAAAAGAATTTAATTAAAATAACAGGCTGTAAAAAAGGCACAGACCGCAGAAAATATGAGAATTAAAGAATTCTGCCGACTCTATAAATTAGCAAAAAAAAGAAAGCCCACTCTTTTTCCTTGCTTTCCTATTATAAGGAAAAAATCCGCATCATCATGCGGATTTTTGATTAAAATTTTCTGCTTTCCGCCGATCTGCTCTCTACCGTGCGTCAAACCTAATGGTAACCGTTCCATTTTGCATGATAGCAAAATATCCACTTATACCATTAGTTCCTCCTTTTCCCCAACAAAACTTCAGTTTTGTCGGGGACCCCGAAAAAACGCCGACGAGAACAGATCGACGAAATCTGCACTCTTTTTTGAGAGTCTCCCAGCGTGTCAAAAACCTCCGCAGGAGATTTTTGACACGCTGAAAAAGGATGCGTTACAACGCATCCTTTTTTTATTTATAATGTAGCGGCCATGACCGCCTTAATGGTGTGCATTCGATTTTCCGCCTCATCAAATACGATGGATTGGGCGCTTTCAAATACTTCATCCGTTACTTCCATTTCGGAAATGCCGAATTTTTCGCTGATTTCTTTTCCCACCGTTGTCTTCAAATCATGGAAAGCAGGCAGGCAGTGCATAAAGACCGCATCCTTCTTAGCGCAGGCCATCAGCTCCCGATTGATCTGATAGGGAGAGAGGGCGCGAATCCGCTCCTCCCATACCTCAGCAGGCTCACCCATAGAGACCCATACATCGGTATAAAGCACATCTGCATCCTTAGCGGCCGCCTTGGGATCCTCATTAAATTCAATGATGGCACCGGTTTCGGCGGCTATTTTTTTACATTCCTCGACCAATGCAGCTTCGGGCCAATATTCCTTCGGCGCTGCGGCCACAAAATGAAGCCCCATCTTGGCGGCGCCCACCATCAAGGAATTGCCCATATTATAGCGGGCATCCCCGCAATAGACCAATTTTATGCCTGAAAGCCTTCCGAAATGCTCCCGAATGGTGAGAAAATCCGCCAGAATCTGGGTGGGATGGAATTCATTGGTCAAGCCGTTCCATACAGGCACACCGGCATATTTGGCCAGTTCTTCCACAATCTCCTGCCCAAATCCCCGATATTCAATCCCATCATAGATTCTGCCCAATACGCGGGCCGTATCGGCAATGCTTTCTTTTTTCCCAATCTGAGAGCCGGTAGGGTCCAGATAGGTAACCCCCTTGCCAAGATCATAGCCTGCCACTTCAAAGCTGCAGCGAGTACGGGTGCTGGTCTTTTCAAAAATCAGCGCAATATTCTTTCCCTCGCAAAGGCGATGAGGAATTCCTTTTTTCTTCTTTTCCTTCAGCTGAGCAGCAAGATCCAAAAGGCCTGCAATCTCTTCCGGCGTATAATCCAATAATTTCAAAAACGAACGATTCTTCAGATTCATGCCTGATTCTCCTTTGCCGCTCTCAAAATGACAGCAGCCGCTTTTTCCAATAATTCCATCGGGATATTCAAAGGCGGCAATAAGCGCACCTTCTCTTTGGCCTTCAATACCAAGACGCCCGCCTCGCGGCAAGCGGCTACGATTGCGCCTGCATCCCCATTGGTCTCCAATCCGATCATCAGGCCCATGCCGCTCACACTCTTAATGCCTTCTGCATTTTCAAAAGCCTTAAAAAGATAGGAAGATTTTTCCCTGACCTCAGAGAGCATCCGATCATCCAACCGCTCCAAAATATGAAGAGCGCCTGCAGCAGCAATGGGATTCCCGCCGAAGGTGGAGCCATGAGAGCCGGGCGTAAGGGTATTTTCTACCCGCTCCCCCAGCATACAAGCACCGATCGGCAATCCGCCGCCCAAGCCTTTTGCGGTGGTTACAATATCGGGATGAAGATCAAAATTCATATATCCATAGAGCCTTCCCGTGCGGCCGTTGCCGGTCTGCACCTCATCGATGATGAGCAGAATATCCTCTTGATCGGCAATCTCCTGCAGGCCTTTGCAAAAGGCGGCAGTAAGAGGCAGCACGCCCCCTTCTCCCTGCACCGGCTCCACCATAATCGCCGCAATTTTCTCTTCTGCCACGATCCTTTTAATCCCTTCCAGATCATTGGCTTCAGCATAGAGGAAGCCCTCGGTAAGGGGCAGAAATTCCTCATGAAAGACCTGCTGACCGGTAGCGGCAAGGGTGGTGATGGTGCGGCCGTGGAAACTATTGATCAAGGTGATGATCTTATAATAATCCTTCCCCTTTTTCTCAGCGGCATATTTTCTTGCCACCTTGATGGCACATTCATTGGCCTCAGCACCGCTATTGCCGAAAAAGACCTTTTTCATCCCCGTGCGCAAGCAAAGCTGCTCTGCAAGGCGGGCGCAAGGGGCGGTATAGAAAAGATTGGAGGTATGCTGCAGCTGATGAAGCTGCGCTTCTACCGCCTCAATCCAGCCCTGATCGCAAGCACCAAAGGTATTGACAGCGATTCCGCTTCCCATATCGATATATTCCTTGCCCTGCTCATCCCAAAAGAGCGCGCCCTCCCCTTTTACCAATTCCAAGGGGAAGCGGGCATAAGTATTGGCTATATATTTTTGATCGATTTCTTTAATATTCATCGTCTCTCATCATTTCTCTTCTTTAATTGGCTGCGGTCTCCGATCACCATGGTGCCCGCGCCTTCATTGGTCAAGGTCTCAATCAGAATGGAATGGGGCACCCGCCCATCCATGATAATCACCTTGCGGACCCCATGCTCAATGGCTTCAATGCAACATTCCACCTTCGGCAGCATTCCGCCGGAGATGATTCCCTCTTCAAAAAGCTGATGGGCCTCGGCAATATCCAGCTCGGGAATCAGGGTGGTAGGATCATTATGATCCCGAAGGATTCCTGCAATATCGGTCAAGGTAATCAACCGCTCTGCCTTCATGGCGCCTGCAATATAAGCGGCAGCCGTATCGGCGTTGATATTATAGACATTTCCCTCTTTATCCACACCAACGGTGGAAACGACAGGGATATAGCCCTTTTCCAAAAGATCCATTACGGGAGTTACATTGACTTGGGTGATTTTCCCCACAAAGCCCAGCCGCTCATCCTTCTGCTCGCAGAGGATCATCCGATCGTCCATACCGGAAAGGCCCATGGCACGGCCGCCTTTTACCTCTAAGAGATTGACAAGGCTTTTATTGATCTTACCGGCCAGCACCATCTGCACAATCTCGGCCGTTTCCTTATCGGTAACCCGAAGACCATCTAAAAAGACGCTCTCCTTGCCTACCTTTTTCATGGTCTCGGTAATCTCGGGGCCGCCCCCATGAACCAGCACTACTTTTACGCCGATGAGAGAGAGCAATACAATGTCCTCCATCACCTGCTCCTTGAGATGCTCGTTGATCATCGCATTGCCGCCATATTTGATGACGACAATTTTGCCGTTATATTTCTTAATATAAGGAAGCGCCTGTGTCAGCACTTCTGCCCGCTGGGCATTGGATATGGATAAAGCCATGGTTTTTCCTTTCAAATGATGTAAAGTAATTTTGCTTCATAATTAAACGTGATACTCTAAAAAATCGCATGGGAATCCGCTTTTAGGTGCGATAGTCTCCATTGATCTTTACATAATCATAGGTCAGATCGCATCCCCACGCTGTCGCCTTTTCCTCCCCGCTATGAAGATGGATCAGGATATCAATTTCCTTTTCCAAAAGAATCTTTTTTGCAAGCTCCTCGGAGAAATCGACCCCTGCTCCGTTTTCACATACGAGGAGTTCACCCTTCGCAGAGGAAAATTTCACTTCTACCTTAGAGACATCCACCTCAGCGCCGCTATAGCCGATGGCGCAAAGAACTCTGCCCCAGTTGGCATCGGCGCCAAACATAGCGGCCTTGGTTAAAGAGGAACAAATTACACTCTTCGCCACTGTTTTAGCAGTAGCAAGATCGGCCGCCCCTTCTACATGGCATTCCAGCAGCTTCGTTGCGCCTTCCCCGTCTGCTGCGATCCAGCGGCAAAGCTGGACTGTAACCGTATTCAGCGCCTTCATAAAGGTTTCAAAGGCATGGCCCTCTTTTATAATCTCGGGATTTCCTGCGCGGCCGTTTGCCATTACGATTACCATATCGTTGGTGGAGGTATCTCCGTCTACGCTGGTCATATTAAAGGTATTTTGCACATCGGTGGAAAGGGCTTTTTGAAGCATGGCAGAGCTGATGGCGCAATCGGTGGTCAAAAAGACCAGCATGGTCGCCATATTAGGATGAATCATACCGCTGCCTTTGGCAATACCACCCAAGCGGCAAACCTTACCGTTTACAGTAAACTCAACCGCAATCTCCTTCACCTTGGTATCAGTAGTAAGTCGGATCGTAGCCATGTCGTTCT
>JAZMZQ010000155.1:0-3087 GCA_045586045.1 Eubacteriales bacterium | reverse complement strand
TATTTGCAATCATTAAGCAGGGCAACCCCGCGGCGCGCCTCCCATAAGCCCGACCATTTTTGCTGCCACACCTCAAAGCGATCGGCATCAAAGCGGCGATTCCGATGAGTGGGCCGCTTGATATGGCCAAACTGAATCTCGGAAATAAGATCATCCGTATGGATATTGGTATTGAAATCCACCTTCAGCAGTTTATGGGTCTCCTGCCAATCGATTTCTGTCTCAAAATCCAGATGGCGGCTTTCCTTCTTGAGGCTGACCCGCTGGCGTAGACTGGAATGATGGATCTTTTTGGTAATCAGGATACTGCTGCAAAGGGGACCATCAAATTCCGGCTGTGCCATCCCCTCCTCAAGAGGAAGCTCCGTCTTTTCATAAAAGCTATCAATATCCCAAGCATCGAAAAAGGTCGGGGCATCTCCATAAAGGCGGAAGATATTGGATGGAGCAGAGAGGCATTCCAATCCCTTTTCCTTATCAAAAAGGCTGACCAGCGCGCCTGTTTTATCAAATTCTGCACGAAGATATTCGTTTTCCAGAATCAGATCCTGCTTATGGCAGGCCTCCTCCGCTGATGCTGTTCCTAAATAATAGGTAGCATAGCCCAGTGCCGGAGCTGAAAGATACGCATAGGTCTTGCCATTTTCCGATTGTGTCAAAAGGCTGTTTCCTTCCTCATCCTTCACTGAGGTGATCCCGTCAGGCAATTCCACATAGGAAGCACGCGGCCAACTGAGAGAATTGAAAAGAGTAATCGCACCGCGTTGTTTATCGGGCACGGTTTCAAGGGTATCTGCCAGCAGTTTTGCGGCGGATTCCTTCACCTCGGAAAGTTGCTGTTCTGCCAACTCATGCACTGCAGTAATCGAAGAACCGGGCAAAATGTCATGAAATTGATTAAAAAGCACGGTCTTCCATAACGCATCGGTTTCGACCTTATGATCTTTTCCCAAAAGTGCGCCCCAAAGTTCCGCATCTCTGAGGGAAAACTCGCAGAGCCGGTTAAGCTTCTTGGTTTTGGCCTGAGAGGTATAGGTGCCGCGATGGCAAGCATAATAAAGCTCCCCAACATACGTATTTTCAATTACACATTCTGCGGTGATATCATCATAGAGTTTCACAGGCGATTCATGGATCACCTTAGGAACACCCTCCAGATCCTTTTGCCGCATGACTGCCTCCAGATGATGGCGGGTAGCACCACCGCCTCCATCGCTATAGCCATAGGTTACAAGACGCATGGGTACTTCCGCTTTCTCAGGATTCTCTTTCCATTTTGTATAAATAAAACGAGGTAAAGCATTAGAACTTCCATAACCACCGACAATATTACCGAAGATTTCCGAGCCATCAATTCCCTTCCAATTGAAATTGCTGTAGGGGAAGTCATCGCCGCCGTTATAAAGCCAAATAATCTTGCCGTTCATGAAATAATCGATGCCGCAGCCCTTCAAAATTTGAGGCAATGAGCCGGTGATGCCAAAGCTATCGGGCAACCAGAAAAGCTTACTATCAATGCCAAACTCTTCCCAAAAAAGTTTTTTACCGAAGAGGAATTGCCGCACAAGGCTTTCTCCCGCAGTTACATTACAATCAGGCTCCACCCAGCTGGCGCCCTCCGCCACAATATTACCGGCTTTAACCGCTTTTTTAACCTCTTCATAAAGTTTCGGATAGTCTTTCTTTACTGATTCAAAGATCCATGCCTGACTTTGGAAATATTTATAGTCGGGGTATTCTTTAATCAGTTGAAGCTGATTACCGAGAGTACGGGCAGCCTTGCGGCGCGTCTCCTCGGTGGTCCAAAGCCATTCAAGATCCAAATGGGAGTGGCCTACTGCATACATGACGGGAGCGGTAGAGCCATTCTTACATTCAAGAAGCGGCTTTAATATCTCACGTCCTTTGCAAATAGAAGTTGAAAATTCATCCCCCCGAAGCTCGAGATCAACTGCATCCATCATCTTCATAAGGCCCGCTTCTATTTTTGCTGTACGCAAGAGATCGGGGTCCGATATTTTAATAATATCTTTCAAGACAAGGATGTCCATCCAAAGAGCAAAAACGTCCTCATCCATGATTCCGAAACTGCCAGGTTTGATTACCTGCTGAGGAACATCCTCAGGAAACTCCTCCAAATCCTTATCGCTTGCCACAAAATTGTTATGGGTTTTGCGCATAAGATCTACATCCGAATGCCCTGCATATACCTCCATAATGAGTTCAAAGGATTCACCGCCCTCAGCCTTCGGAGTAAGGGTAATATGGGTATGCTCCCGATCGAAGGAACCATAGATCTCCCCGTTAACAAATACAATACACTCTCCGGGCTGAGCCGTCATTACAATCCGCTCGCCACGGCAAGCTTCAGGAATGGTGATTTTTGAAAAAAACCAGCCATATTCCCACTTATTACCCCACTTTTCCCCTGCAGAAAAAGGAGCACGCTCATGGGCAACCGCCTCTTCCAAACTAAGATGATCATAAGTAAAGAAGCCTTCAAAGCCAAAAGAATCAATTGGCGTATAGATTTTTTTCGGAAGATTTTCTATAATATTTTCCAACTTGCGATTATATTCTTTGCTTAGAGACATGATGCAATTCCTCCCTACATTCTATAGAAAAATCCTAACATACAGATCCCTAAAAATCAACACAATGACAAATTATTAACAAAAGAAAACCGTTTTATTACATCGCATTATGGGATGGCATCAAGAGAGAGAGAGGAGATACAAGGCTTGGCGCCTTGATGACATACTGTTTGCGGAGCAAACAGATTACATGCACGCTACGCGTGATTACATACCAACCCTTCGGGTTGGATAAAAAAAGACGATCCTTTTTCAAGGATCGTCTTTTTTTATGCCGGCATTACCTCATCATAAATAGGAACAGTAAGACTATAACATAATAAAAACGACCTGCGATTGCAGGTCGTTTTTGTTATGCCGGCATTACGTATCTTCCCGGGCCGTCACCAGCCAAGTATTGTCCGCATGAAGTTGCTTAACTACCGTGTTCGGAATGGGAACGGGTGGGACCAACTCATAATCAACACCGACTATTGAAAGTATCTTTGTACTC
>JAZMZQ010000154.1:0-1554 GCA_045586045.1 Eubacteriales bacterium | reverse complement strand
TAAAGGAGAATCAACAATGAAATTACCTGCTATTGCAAAAGAGCTTTATCCCGAAAATCTTTGGGAAGCCCAAGAGATTCGATATACAAAAGCTGCCGAGCGCTTTAAGGCATTATTTGATCGGGAGCATGAAATGATCTTCTCTGCCCCCGGCCGCAGCGAAATCTGCGGAAATCATACCGACCATAATTTAGGCAAAGCGGTCGGCGCTTCCATCACCTTAGATATCCTCGCCTTTGTGGCGCCCAGAAACGATGGTTGGATCCGCATTTTAGCCGATGGATTCCCTGCAGTGGAGGTGGATTGCTCCAACCTTTCTCCCCTCAAAGAAGAGGAGGGCACTTCTGATGCATTGGTAAAGGGCGTTGCCTTTAAGATGCAGGAGAAGGGCTATCAGATCGGCGGTTTTGATGCATATACGACCAATAATGTTTCCAAAGGCTCAGGGCTTTCTTCCTCTGCCGCTTTCGAAGTGATCATCACCTCTATTTTAGATCAACTCTATAACGGCGGAAAAATGGACCCCAAGGAGATGGCAATCATCTCTCAGTTTGCGGAAAATGTCTATTTCGGAAAGGCAAGCGGCCTTTTGGATCAGCTTTCCTGCGCCTTCGGCGGTATGATTGCCATCGATTTCAAAGATCCCAAAGCGCCCATTGCAGAGCCGATTCCCTTTGATTTTGCCACCACCGGCCATAGCATGGTGATTACCGATGTCCATAGCGATCACGCCGATCTCACCGCAGACTATGTGGCAATCAAATCGGAGATGCAGCAGGTGGCCAATGCCTTCGGCAAGGATCATTTAAGAGAAGTCTGCCCCAAGGAATTCAAAGAAAAGCTTCCCGAATTGAAGAAAACCATCTGCGAGCGTGCTCTTATCAGAGCCAGCCATTATTTTCGCGAGAATGATCGGGTAGATGCCCTGCAAAAGGCACTGACCGCCCAAGATTTTGAGGGCTTTAAGAAGATCATCAATGCTTCCGGCAATTCCTCTTACCGCTATCTGCAGAATATCTATTCTGACCGTTCCCCCACCTCTCAGGCCATCAGCTTGGCCCTTTGCATCAGCGAAGAGATGCTGGAAGGAAAAGGCGCATGGAGGGTTCACGGCGGCGGCTTCGGCGGCACGATTCAGGCGTTTGTGCCCAACGATATGGTGGATGCTTATACCGAAGAAATGAATCGTGTATTCGGAGAAGGCAGCAGCTGCGTGCTCCAGATCAGAAAATACGGGCCTGTACGCGTAGATTAATCAAATCAAAAGAGTTGTTCAAAGGGGCTCCCTTCGCAAGGAAGAAGCGGTTTTGAGACCATCTTTTTCGCCCATACAAAATGATAAAACGCCCGTAATGCGTCAGCATTGCGGGCGTTTTATCATTACGCCTAAACAAAAAATCTGTGTCTCAAAACTACTTCGTATCTTAAAATTTTGAAAATTAGATGCAAAACAAGGCATAAAATGCACAGCATCCCGCCGGATGGTGCGCATTTTCAACGCAGTTTTGCGCTATATTTCCAGATTTTAACACGCTTATTTCCTTACGAAGGGAG
>JAZMZQ010000153.1:0-3549 GCA_045586045.1 Eubacteriales bacterium | reverse complement strand
GTCGGAAAATACGTTTTTGAAAATTTAGACGAATTGCTTAATGAATTAAAAGCAGAACCAAAGTATAAGCAATATTTTTGAGTGCTACACTACTTTTGCTTACTTTTACCTCGATTTTGCTCCGTTTGGTTACCCTTTCGCAAATAAAAACAGCACCCGATCGGGTGCTGTTTTTATTTGGCGGAGAGAGGGCTTAGGATCCGAATCTTTTTTGCATTTATGCAAAAAAAGTTCGTCGCATTTTCAAGATATAGAACTATCCCCAGCCTTGACGAATAAGGCAAAGAGTATTTGCTTAATTCTTCCTTGCATTTATTCGTAATAATCGGTATAATCATATCATCTTATTGAAAAAGAGGACCCACAATGAATCATCAAAAAATCGAAAGAATCATTAAAGATTTCGGCCATGAGCGCCTCTGCGGCTCCAAGGCAGAAAAGGAATTTGCCGCCTATCTCAAAAAAGAATGCGATGATCTGAAAATTCCCGCCAGAATTGAAACCTTCAATATCACCGATTATGAAATCGGCGATGAGCAATTATGGATCGATGGCGAAAAGATCTTTTGCAAAGCCTACATGGGATGCGGATGCGCCGATCTTACTGCCCCTCTATTCTATATGCCGACTGTGGATGAATTTTCGCTTGCAGAATGCAAGGGAAAGATTGTATTACTGGATAATGGGGTTGCCGAAAAGAAATTCCGCTCGTTGGTGGAAAGCGGCGCCTTAGGATTGATTATACGAGGCGGAAGTATTCAGCATAGAGATCCCTTTCTGCGCCGCAGAGAGCTTCGCTTTGCCTCTCGCTTGGAAGAAAATATCCCCTGCCTGCTGATCGGGACAGAGGATTATATTTCCATTCTTAAAAATCATAAAAAGCAGGCAAGAATCATCGTGGAGCAAAAGGCGCTCACCCGCCGCTCTTATAATGTTGCAGCCGAGATTGAAGGCAAGATTGAAGAGAGCATTGTCCTTGCTGCTCATATTGATTCTACAGAGGAATCTTTAGGTGTTTACGATAATCTGACCGGATGCATTGCCCTTCTGGAAATGGCAGAATATTTTGCCAACCATCGCCCCTATCGTACCATTCAATTCTTATGGTGCGGAAGCGAAGAGCGAGGGCTTTTGGGCTCTATTGCCTACTGCCGCCGCCATAAGGCGGAGCTCAAAAAAGCGGCTTGCAATATCACATTGGATATGATCGGCAGTATGGTCGGCGGATTCTGCATGATGGCATGCGCCAATCGGGAGAGCCTTGAAGTGATGGAACGCTTTGCAAAGGAAAAGAAATTTTCTGCCACAAGTAAATTCATATTACGCTCTACCGATGTAAAGCCCTTTGTCTATGCAGGGGTGCCTGCAATCTCCTTTGCTCGCTATGCGGGAGACGAGGTGGCCCCCATTCATACCCATTACGATACCCCCGAGGCGGTAACTTCCCAATCGATTTTGAGGGATAGCCGCTTCATTTGCGATTTTACCGCATTTTTGGCCAATTCCGAAGAATTCCCCATTCCTCATACCATTGATGAGCAAATGGAAAAGGAAGCAAGAGAATATATTGAAAAGTAAAAAAGTGGCTGTAAAAAATCTCACGATTTTTTACAGCCGATTTTATTTCTCAATGCTTTTTATGTATTCTTTGGGGGAGACACCCTTTACTGCCTTAAAATGCTTGGAAAAATAATAAATACTCTGAAATCCGCAATCGGCGGCAATATCGGTTATGGAGAAATCGGTATACTTCAGCATCTGAGCCGCAAGGGCAATCCTCGCATTGATGACATCCTGCTTCGGGGAAATTCCAAACCGCTCTTTATAAAGGGCGGAAAATCGGCTGACCGAATATCCGCAAAGATCTGCCATTTCCTTTAAGGTCCATGCTTTTTCGGGCATCTGAAGGATCTCCTCCCGCACCCGCTCAAGGCGACCTGCCGTGCCGGGTTCTCTTTGGTATAGGCGATAAAGATCAATAATCAACTGAGCGGTCAGATGATAAATCTTATCCTCATATCCGATATTTTTAACAGAAGATTCCTTCTTTGCCTTTTCCACAAACCGATCCAAGATATTCCCCGGCCCTGCTGAGAAAGCAATGTTGAGGGGAAGCGGGTATTTTTCCAATAACTCATCCATTCCTTCCCCTTGAATGTAGACCCAGGTATTGATATAGCGCTCTTCCTCGCTTAACGCACCGTGATGAATCGGCATTTCGGGAGGGATGATCATAAAATCCCCTGCATTCCCTTTCATGAGCCTGCCTTCATGCTCATAGAGAAAGGGGGTCTCAAAATAACTGATAAAATATTTATTTGTAATCGTTCGGCGGCAGAAATATCCTTTTGGATTATTTGTCCTGCAATCTCCATATGCTATTCTCATCGCAACTCCAGTAAAAAAATATAAATTCTCAGTTGATTTAACCCTTGTAATATTTATTGTATCATAATAAAATACAAATTACAAGGAGGTATTGGATCATGAGACGAATTGACTTAAACGGCACTTGGCAGATGACCGGTAACGGCTATGATTGCCAAGGCATTATCCCCGGCTCTGTATATTCTTTTTTACTCAACAACGGACTGATGGAAGATCCCTACTACAGAGAAAATGAATTAGAAGCACTTGCTCTGATGGATCACCCTTATACCTTCAGCCGCAAATTTGATTATCAACACGACGGAAACCCCGCCCTGCTTCATTGCGATGGCTTGGATACCCTTTGCGCCCTCTTTATCAACGGCAAAGAGATTGGCTACACCAAGAATATGCATCGTCGCTATGAATTCGATGTTACCGATATTTTAGCAGATGGCGAAAATGAAATCAGCCTGCGCTTTGATCCTACCCCTGCTTATCTGATCGAGCAGCGGGAAACTTGGAAGCAAAAGGTTGATGGCGGAGGAGATGCCTTAAAGGGATTTCCCTATCTCCGAAAAGCCAACTATATGTTTGGCTGGGACTGGGGCGCAAGGCTTCCCGATGCCGGTATTTGGAGAGATATCTATCTCTTAATAAAAGACAGCGCCCGCATCACCGATCATCGCATTATCCAACGCCACGAGGGAGAGAAGGTCTATATCACACCGATGGTAGAAACCGATGCTCCTTGCGCAATCAAGGTAACGCTGACATCGCCCGACGGAAACGCCATTGAAATCCCTGCCAACAAAGAAACGGAGATCGAGAACCCCAAGCTTTGGTGGCCCAGCGGCATGGGCGAGCAGCCTCTCTATACGATCTGCGCCGAAATTGACGGAGATCGCAGTGAAAAGAGAATCGGCCTTCGCACCTTGAAGCTGATTCGGGAATATGACGAATGGGGCCAAAGCTTCTGCCATGAAGTCAACGGAGTGCGCTTCTTTGCCATGGGGGCCGATTATATCCCCGAGGATAACATCCTCTCCAATATTACCCCCGAGCGCAGCCGCAAGCTTTTGATGGATGCCAAAAATTGCAATTTCAATACCATCCGCATCTGGGGCGGCGGTTATTACCCCGATGAATTCTTCTTTGATCTCTGCGATGAACTTGGAACCA
>JAZMZQ010000152.1:0-30631 GCA_045586045.1 Eubacteriales bacterium | reverse complement strand
CTTAATGTTTTCATTATATTCTCCTTCTTTCTTGGTTATTCGATATCACTTATATTTCTTACAGTAGTCTGTACATATTCATCAGAGGTGAAATACTCAAATACATTTGAGAAAACCTCAGTTTCGGTTATATAACCCTTATGTATCATGGCGATCATACCGTAACGGTCGATAACTACGGTTGTGGGATAAGCAGTTAATTCCATACAACCTTCCCACGAGATGTCACTTGCTGCCATGGGAAATGTAAGGTTATTGTCTTCTGCGAATGAAGATATACTATCGTCTGTTCCGTCAATAGGATTGAGAGCTAAAACCTCAATTTTTTCAACCGCATCCAAGACAAAAGAGAGATTCGCTTGCAAATCAGCCTTTAGTTTGGCGCCTTCGGTCTCACGCATGGAAAGAAAAGAAGCCAAAGCTTCATCGACAGCATCTAAAACTGCTTTTGTAACCTCCCCCTCATCTACTTCAGGCTGCTTTAATGTCAAAACATCCGGCAAGGTAATCAATCGAGCGGCAGATAGATCTCGATTTACGCCAAATTCATCTCCAAGAAGATTGGCAGCATCTAAATATGCTTTTGCAAGAGATTTATCTACAACCGCTTCCGGCGCAATGGGCTCAGCGCTCTTTTCAGTATGAAAATAGACATCTATTTTTCCGCGAGCCACCGATTCGGCAATCCTTTTGCGAATCGGCTCCTCAAGATACGCATAATCTTTATAAATGCGAGAAGAAAAATCAAAATAACGATGATTTACAGATTTGATATCAACGGTAAAATTCAAGCCGCCGAAGGATCCCTCTCCGCGACCAAAACCGGTCATACTTCTAATCGACATATTTTAACCTCACTTACTATATTATTATAATATAATACCATAAAATTAAAAAATGTCAATAAAGTTATGCATACTTTTGCGATTATGCATCCTTTTTATGCAAAAATGGTGCGACAGTCATTATTACTGCCGCACCATTCAATTTATACGCGCCGTCTGATATTTTTATTTACCGCCACACTACCGGGGACCGGAAAGGTTACAAACTTAATCGAATATAAATCGCAAACATCATAGCTCATTGATTTTGGCTCATACAGTACCACAAAACTCACTCCCACATTATAGAGAATCCCCTCTTTTCGCACAAGGTTTTGCGTACCAATCAAAAAATCAATGTAACAATATTCGCCAAGATTGCTTGCTAATATCTGCTGCCAAGAGCCGGGATAAGATGGAGACTCCAGAAATTGCATATTATCATTATTGCCCACATTAAAACTTCCGTTCACGATCGGTTCTGCCATAAAAAATCACCTCAAATTAAATTATGTAAACTCATAAAGATCGGTCGGATCATAAAAACAATGCGCCTGATATTTGCCGATCAGATACCCTACCTCAGAAGGGAAATACGGCCTGCAATCCGGCCTGAATGGATTATAAAACCAAAGAGAAAAACCCAATCCCGGCAAACGGTTCCCCGCAATGGCCCAATCAGCGATTTCATAATGAACATCTGTAGGATTCATATTGTAAATATTCTGATTGTTCGGTCGTCCGTTTTCAGTGGTCGATGCACAGGTGAATTGGCCTTGCTGAAGAATAATGTTTCGTATGCTCCCTCGCCCTGTTCTGGCATATTCACCCGCCACCGATTGCACACGATTCATCACAACCGAAGCCACAGCCTTCATTCCTACATCCCCTTCACCACCCGCCTCGCACTGAATCAATCTGGCAAATAATTCACGATCATTAAAAGGCATTTTATCACCTCGCTTGATTCAATATATGCACAACATCTCTTAAAAAACACAAAAATGCGCTCATTTGAACGCATTTTTGTGTAAAGTATTTTTACTTTTCAAGCATTTTCTTCAAATATTGGCCGGTATAGCTTCCGTCAACCTCAGAAAGTTCTTCCGGCGTTCCCGTTGCAACTACAGTTCCGCCTTTATCGCCGCCTTCAGGGCCAAGATCAATAATATAATCAGCGGTTTTGATCATATCAAGATTATGCTCGATCACTACTACCGTATTCCCACCTTCCACAAGACGCTGCAGGACCTTAATCAGCATTTCAACATCCGCTGTATGAAGGCCGGTAGTGGGTTCATCAAGGATATAAATCGTCTGCCCCGTAGAGCGTTTGGAAAGTTCTGTCGCAAGTTTTACTCTTTGGGCCTCGCCGCCTGAAAGTGTTGTCGATGGCTGACCGATTTTTACATAGGATAGCCCTACATCATAGAGTGTCTGAAGCTTTCGCCGTATCTTCGGATGGTTTTCAAAGAAATTCAATCCTTCCTCAACCGTCATTTCAAGGACATCGGCAATCGATTTATCTTTATATTTTACCTCGAGTGTTTCCCGATTATAACGCTTCCCTTTGCATATCTCACACGGAATATAGACATCCGGCAAAAAATGCATCTCGATCTTTACGATTCCATCCCCTTGGCACGCCTCGCATCGCCCGCCACGCACATTAAAAGAGAAGCGGCTTGAATTATAACCGCGCGCTTTTGCGCCGTTAGTAGAGGCAAAAAGATCTCTGATATCCGTAAAAACCGAAGTATAGGTTGCGGGATTAGAGCGCGGAGTGCGCCCGATAGGCGATTGATCGATATCAATCACTTTATCTAAATACTCAAGCCCCTTAATCTCTTGCACTTTACCGGCTATCGTTTTGGCGCCATTCAATTCCCTTGCAAGGGTCTTATACAGTACAGAATTGATCAAAGAAGATTTCCCAGATCCCGACACACCGGTTACGGCAGTAAAGGTGCCCAGCGGAATTTTAACATTGATTTTTTTCAAATTATTCTCCTGCGCACCTACGATCTCGAGGAAGTTGCCATTACCGCCTCTTCGCTCTGCAGGAATAGCAATTCTACGCTTACCGCTGAGGTATTCCCCTGTCAGAGAACCCTCACATTTCATCACCTCTTGAGGGGTACCGCAGCATACCACTTCGCCGCCGTGAATTCCCGCACCGGGGCCAATATCCACTAAATAATCTGCAGCCAGCATTGTATCTTCATCATGCTCTACAACAATGAGGGTGTTCCCAAGATCCCGAAGCCGCTTCAATGTGGCAATCAGCTTATCATTATCCCGCTGATGGAGACCGATAGACGGCTCATCCAGAATATATAAAACGCCCATCAAAGAGGATCCAATTTGCGTAGCAAGCCGAATACGCTGGCTTTCACCACCCGATAAAGTCCCCGCGCTTCGTGATAAAGTGAGATACTCAAGGCCCACACTCTTCAAGAAATTCAGTCGTTCAATGATCTCTTTGAGGACACGCTCTGCAATCATAAGATCCTTTTCGGATAGCTGAAGCGATTCAAGATATTCAATCGCATTTGTTACAGAAAGATCGGTAACATCGGTGATATTTTTATCACCCACAGTAACGCCGAGCACATCCTTGCGCAGGCGTTTGCCGCGGCATCCAAGGCAGGGGCAATCACTCATGACCATTTCAATTTCTCTTCGAATAAAATCGCTGTTGGTCTCCTTGAAACGACGCTCCAAATTCGGCACAACCCCTTCAAAGGAACTATTATAAGAGACAGAGCCAAAAGAGGAATTGCGCTTCATATCCAATTTTTCGCCGTTGTTGCCATAAAGGATCAAATTTTGCTGATCCTTTGTCAGTTGCTCAAAGGGGGTATCGAGAGAGAAACCGTATTTTGCACTCAAGGCGCGAAAATACATTTTAGCAATATTATCTCCCTGAGATAGAAACCAGCCGCTTGCATGAATCGCCCCCTCATTAATCGAAAGCTGCGGTTTGGGCACAACAAGCTGAGGATCCACCTTCATTAAAAATCCAAGTCCATCGCATTCAGGGCAAGCGCCAAAGGGATTATTAAAGGAAAACATTCTGGGAGAAAGCTCTTCCATGGAAAATCCATGCTCGGGGCAAACAAAATTTTGAGACAGCAAAAGTTCATCTCCCTCTTCGGGGACAATCAACAGCAATCCCCCTGCTTGGTGGAGCGCTGTTTCGACAGAATCTGTCAGCCTCTGGCGGATCCCTTCTTTGATAATGAGGCGGTCTACCACAATTTCGATGGAATGCTTAATATTCTTCTCAAGCTTGATGCTTTCGCTCAGCTCATAAAGATTTCCATCCACTCTTACTCTGGCAAACCCACTCTTTTTAGCATCTTCAAATAATTTTTGATGCTCCCCTTTTCTCCCGCGTACAACCGGCGCTAAGACCGAAAGCCTTGTCCGATCGGGAAATTCACAGATCCGATCAACAATTTGATCGACTGTTTGCTGCATAATTTCTCTTCCGCATACAGGGCAATGAGGCTTGCCGATACGCGCATAAAGTAAGCGAAGATAGTCATATATTTCCGTTACGGTTCCTACTGTAGAACGCGGATTTTTAGAAGTGGTTTTTTGGTCAATGGAAATAGCCGGAGATAAGCCGGTAATATCATCCACATCCGGCTTGTCCATCTGACCCAAAAACATTCTTGCATAAGAAGAAAGGCTTTCCACATAGCGGCGCCGACCTTCGGCATAAATCGTATCAAACGCCAATGAGGTTTTTCCCGAGCCCGATAAGCCGGTAAACACCACCAATTGATCCCTGGGGATCTTCAGATCTATATTTTTCAAATTATTGGCGCGAGCGCCTTTTATGGAGATAAACTCTTTAGCCATCCTCTTCCCCTTTCAGTGCCGCAATTTTATCTCTCAGCATTGCAGCATATTCAAATTCCAGCATTCTTGCCGCTTCCTTCATCTGCTTTTCCAGATCTGCAATCATTGCAGCCTTTTCGTTTTTAGAATAACGCAGCTTGCGCCTTGATGCGGCGTTAGGAACAGTGCCGATATCCAGAACTTCACGCACATCTTTTTGAATCGTTTGCGGTATAATGCCATGCTTATCATTATATGCCTTTTGAAGGGCTCTTCTGCGCTCTGTTTCTGCAATGGCGCGCTCCATCGAGCCGGTTACTTGATCGGCATACATGATTACTCTGCCATCTGTATTTCGCGCCGCACGGCCAATCGTCTGAATGAGAGAGGTCTCACTTCGCAAGAAACCTTCTTTATCAGCATCAAGAATCGCCACCAAGGAAACTTCAGGAATATCCAAACCTTCCCGAAGCAGATTGATGCCGACCAATACATCAAATTCGCCCAACCGAAGCTGGCGAACCAATTCCATTCGTTCAACCGTCTTAACATCATAGTGCAAGTATTTTACCTTTACACTCATAGAAGACAAATAATCTGTCAAATCCTCTGCCATACGCTTAGTAAGTGTAGTTACAAGGACTCGATTTCCCTTTTCAACGCACAGATGGATCTCTTCAAGGAGATCATCCATCTGCCCCTCAACAGGGCGCACCGATATTTCGGGATCTAAGAGCCCTGTTGGGCGAATCAATTGCTCTGCAACCTGAGTGCTTCGCTCCATTTCATAGGCTGCAGGAGTTGCGCTCACATATAGAACTTGATCCAAACGATCTGTAAATTCATTGAAATTCAACGGGCGATTATCATAAGCCGAAGGAAGCCGAAAACCGTAGTTGACCAGCATATCCTTTCGGGATCGGTCTCCCCCATACATCCCTCGAACTTGCGGCAAAGTAACATGAGATTCATCCACAATCAGCAGAAAATCATCGCCAAAAAAGTCAAGGAGAGTTGCAGGCGGGCTGCCCGGAGCTCTTCCGCTCAATATTCTCGAATAATTCTCAATTCCATTGCAAAATCCGATCTCTCGCAGCATTTCAAGATCGTAGCGGGTTCTCTGCTCGATGCGCTGAGCTTCAATCAATTTTCCGTTTTCCGTAAAATAGTCTACTCTTTCCAAAAGCTCACGTTCAATTTCTTTAAGCGCAAGTTCTCTTTTTTCATCGCCAATAACATAATGGGAAGCAGGATAGATCGCAACATGGCTCATCTCACGCAAGATTTCACCGGTCAAACTATCAATTTCCGAAATACGATCAATCTCATCGCCGAAAAACTCCACCCGTACCACAACATCAGAAGATGCCGCAGGAAAAATTTCCAAGACATCCCCACGCACGCGAAATTTATTACGAGAAAAATCGAAATCATTTCGCTCATACTGAACGCTGACAAGGTGCTCTATCACTTCATCGCGATCCTTGATCATCCCCGGCCGCAAAGAAAGGACCAAATTCTTATATTCGTCGGGATCACCCAAGCCATAAATACAAGATACAGAAGATACCACAATGACATCCTTACGTTCCAGCAAAGAGAACGTTGCGCTATGGCGAAGTTTATCAATTTCATCGTTGATCGAGCTATCTTTCTCAATATAGGTATCCGATGAGGGAATATAGGCTTCCGGCTGATAATAATCATAGTAGGATACAAAATATTCGACTGCGTTTTCGGGAAAGAATTCACGCATTTCGCTGCATAGTTGCGCCGCAAGAGTTTTATTATGAGCGAGAACCAATGTCGGCTTATTTACATTAGCAATAATATTGGCCATGGTAAAGGTTTTACCCGAGCCGGTTACACCAAGCAAAACCTGCTCTTTTAAGCCATTTTTAATCCCTTTGGACAGTTTTTCAATTGCCTCGGGTTGATCGCCTGTAGGCTTAAATTTTGAATGCAAAATAAATTGATCCGGCATATTCTCACTCCTTTCTTTATTATTTCCCAAAGAAAAATAGATGCTCATTTTCCTTCAATAAGCACCTATTATTTCATTTAACCCTCCGCTTGCTGCAGCAAACCAAGGATTTTTGCTTTTGATGCAGCACCAATGATTTTATCAATCACCTTTCCCTCTTTAATCACAACAAGGGTGGGAATACTCATAACATTAAAAGCTGCTGCTAAATCAGGCTGATCGTCCACATTGATTTTTCCCACCAAGTATTCAGGATGCTCTTGCGCAATTTTATCGACAATGGGAGAAACCATGCGGCAAGGGCCGCACCAATCGGCATAAAAATCAAGCAAAACAATTTTACTGCTCTTTAATATTTCATTCTCAAAAACACTTTTGTCTACTTTAACTACAGACATTTTTTATTCTCCTTTTCATTTAATCAACTTCATTTAATCAACGAAATGCCTTTTTCGAGGTTTTCGGCACTGAGCATTCCATTGGCATATGTTATAAGATCGCCGTTTTTATCAATAAAAATGGTCATCGGCAGACCGCTGGCGCCGTAGGCGGTTGCCGCTTCAAGCTTCGTATCATAAAAAACGGGGAAAGTATACCCTTCGTCTTTAATATATTGCGAAGCACTATCCATTGTCTCTTGATGACCGTCTGTTACATTAATCATTAAGAATTGTACATCGCTATGCTTTTGGTATGCTTTCTCAAAATCCGGCATTTCCACCTTGCAATAATAGCACCAGGAAGCCCAAAAATTCAAGACGATCGGTTTGCCGAAATAATCAGAGAGCTTTACTTCTCTGCCATCCGAATCCAAAACGGTAAAATCCGGCGCCTTATGGTCTTGATTTTGCTGCGTACTATTTTCATCACCTGCCAGTTGCTCCGGTTGATAATGATCTTTCAAATAATCATATAGAAAATAGATCCCGACAAATGCAATTACGCAAATAATTGCAACAATAATCCATTTTACATTCTTTTTCATATTTCACCCTCTTAAGCAAATAATGTCATGACATTACCGAGCAGCCCCGTCATCATTAAAACACCTATTATAATCAAAAGAACACCGCAAATTCGATTAATCCAAGTATAGTTTCTTTTGATCCAATCAAAAGCGGATTTCAGTTTATTGATCAATAAAGCACTGGCGATAAACGGGATCCCAAGACCCAGTGAATAAAGCAAAAGCATTATAATTCCGCGAAGCACATGCCCTTGCTGAGATGCGAGCAACAATGCAGATCCGAGAAAAGCACCAACACAGGGTGTCCACCCCACTGAAAAGACAATACCAAAAAGCATCGAAGAAAAGAAACCGAGTTCTCCGCCGCTTTTTCTGCTCATTCCCTTAAAAAACCGGAGATGAAACAGGCCTAAAAAATGCAAGCCAAAGAAGATTACAATCAGGCCGGTAATGATATTTACCGCAAATTGATAGCGCCTTAAAAGGCTGCCGAGAGTGCCGGCCATTGCCCCCATCGCAACAAATACCAAAGTAAATCCCGCTACAAAACCAAGAGCATTAATAAAGGTCTTGCGGGAATTTTGCGCACCGTTACCGCCCGCAAAGTAAGAGACATAGATCGGAAGCATGGGTAAAAGGCAAGGAGAAATAAAGGTGATAACCCCTTCTAAAAATGCGATTAGATACTGCATCTGATTCCTCCTTTCAAAAGGATAATCGTTTTAACTTATTTTAACACATTTTTTCATTCACAACAACAAAATTAGAAAAAAATATCAAAATAAATCTTCGAAAAATAAAACTTGACATTTTAATATTTTATAGTATAATTATTAGGTCCTTGCTCATTGGATAAATGAGCCAAATGTCCATAAGGAGGTGTAAATCATGGCTGAAGCAAATCGCAAGTATGAGACTATTCTCATCACCAAGCCTAATCTTACAGAGGAGGAGCACGCAGCACTTGTCGAGAAATTCACGAAATTGATCGATAAGAACGGTGCTGTTGAGTCTGTAGATGATTGGGGCGTCAAGAAGCTTGCATATCCCATCGACTTCATCAACGAGGGCCACTATGTGCTGATCAATTTTGAAGCACCTGCGGCTTTCCCCGCTGAGCTCGAGCGGATCTACGGCATCACTGACGGTATTCTGCGTTCCATCGTTGTGAGCAAAGAAGAAAAGTAAGGAAGGATTCTGCTATGTTAAACAAAGTTATCTTAACTGGTCGTTTAACCGCTACACCGGAGCTTAAAAAGACATCTACCGATGTCTCTGTTACCTCTTTTTCTATCGCTGTTCAGCGTCAGTACAAGGGGCCGGACGGTAACTATCCCACTGATTTTATCAACATTGTTGCTTGGAGAAGCACCGCAGATTTTATCTGCCGTTTCTTTGAGAAGGGCAATTTGATTGCATTGGTTGGTAGCTTGCAGTCCCGTAACTATGAAGATAAGACCGGTGCTAAGAGAACTGCCTTCGAGGTAGTTGTTGATGAAGCGCATTTCGTGGAATCCAAGAAAGATGCTTCTGCTGCTCGCCCTGCCGCACCCGAGTTTAAGGCTCCGCCTGTAACCGGCGGCAACACGGTCGAGTTTGAAGAAGTTCAAGACGACGAATTGCCCTTCTAATCTTATAAGGAGGATTTAGCTGTGGAAAGAGAAAAGAATTACAAGCCCAACAGAAAGCCCCGCCGCAAGGTATGCGCTTTCTGCATGGATAAAGTAACTGAAATTGATTACAAGGATACCGCAAAGCTCAGAAAGTTTATCTCTGAGCGTGCAAAGATCCTGCCCCGCCGCGTAACCGGCACTTGCGCTAAGCATCAGCGTCAGTTGACCAGTGCGATCAAGCGTGCGCGTGTAATCGCTCTGCTCCCCTATGTGAGCGACTAATTGAATGAAGAAGAGACGATCCGAAAGGATCGTCTCTTTTTTTATTATTTTAGCATCCGCATGAATTGCCGCAATTATTATTGCCGCAACCATGATTGTGATAACCGCAATTGTTATCGCCAAGGAAGGAAATGACGATCAATGCAACAATCAGCCATACAATGCAATCATTCATTATTATCACCTCGACCCATTATATGCCAATCCTCAATCAAAGTTGAAATAAAAATTAGTATCCCAAGCAGGGAGATACGGAAAATGCCGAATATATAGTTTTCCGCCGGCGGCGATCGAATCCACCAAAAGAGGAAGATCATAAAGATCCTCAGAGCGATGATATGCGGAAATCAGCATTTTCGGGCGATAACGCGCGATGCTTTTCTTCGCCCCAAGGATGGCTTTTCGCTCCATTCCTTCTACATCCATTTTAATATAGGAGACTCTATGCCCACTTAAAATTTCATCCACCGTATAGGAAGGAACGGCAACGCCCCCTTCACTGAGAACCGCAGATTTTCGACCGCCATCCATCAAAAACCTCTGCTCACCCTGCTTTTCATCAATACATCCATGATATATTTCAATACGGGGATAATCCCTTAAATTTTCTACGCATTTTTTATAATTTTTTCGATCCGGCTCAACTGCAATAATGCGTTCATAATCCGAAACTTTGCTTATAAATTCCAAAGCAGTATCTCCCGTATACGCTCCGAGATCCAGATAAATCTCATCACTTCGGAGTTTAAGAAGGCTCCATGCTTCCTCGGGATCAGATTCAGCCGCATATAGATAGCGCGGCTCACCGGTCAGTTTTCCTTTGATGACATTTTCAAAAACCGACTTCGAAAAATCATCCGACAACATCTCAAATACTTTTTTGAAGAGCGGCAACCGTTCTTTGATCAATTTCTCATCAAACAAAGTATCTCCGGCAACGGGGATATCCGGTACATATAATTCTTGCTCTGAAGCAATTTTTTTAATATTCTCCAAAACCTCGGGGCGCTGCGTCCCAAAGGCGACCAACACCATCATTTCTCCGAATTGCTGCCGAAGCTCTTGATAGCTACACACCGTAAAACCGCGAAAATTCTGATGACGCACAAATCCATCGCTGGCAAATACGCCCTGAACCTCAACACCCATTTCATTTAATATATCGAGAATACGGTCGGCGCCATTTCCCATGCCATATAGTACAATCGGTTTCTTGGTATTTATCAGCCTTTGCCAAAGTTCCATTTTTCATTCCTCTCTATTGAAATGCTTTTATATTTATGTTAGAATTTATTTAAGTATATCCAAGGAGGTTGCGCCAATGAAGCTCAGAAAAGATCCGCTGTTTATCAGCGCAGCACTCTGCTTATTCTTCCCGATTGGATTCATCTTGCTATTAAGATCCGATTGTAAGAAAAAATATAAAATCATTTTTTCTCTTTTGGGTGCGCTTCTATTTATACTGCTGACCATCTCACTCGGAACCATTAAAAATAATGCACCCGTGCCAAACTATCAGCTCATTGTATCAAAAGATACATTAAAGGTCGGAGAATCCGGCACCCTTGCAGTAATGGACGGAAACCATCTGTATTCCGATATAACAATAGATAAAGAAAACGAATGCTTATCCCTGCAAGGAACTGTTTTTACCGCAGAAAAAAGCGGAGCATGCTTGCTTACCGTAACTTACGGAGAAGAGCAAGAATCTCTTGAAATACAAATCACATCCGATGAGGGCGGGAATGATACGGTTTATTGCTCAGCAAAAGGCAGTAAATATCATCGCAGCAAAACGCACGGCGGCAAAAATTCCGTCGAAATGTCCCGCGAGGATGCAGAGCAATCTTCCAAGACACCGTGCAAGATCTGTTACTCAACATTTTAACTAAATTCTATAAATTCGTCAAGTAAGGAGAATTCACATGAAACTGAAAGATCTCTTAAGAAGCGAAGACCTCACACTATCTTTCGAAGTATTTCCGCCCAAAACCGATAGCAATTTTGAAAGTGTGCGCTATGCCACCGAAGAAATTGCCGCATTGAAGCCCGCCTTTATGAGCGTAACCTATGGCGCAGGAGGCGGTACCAGCAAATATACATTGGAAATTGCAAAAAACATTAAAGCACGCCATGGTGTTGAGACCCTTGCCCATCTCACCTGCGTTTCATCAACCAAAGAAACTGTCGCTCGTAAAATTCAAGAAATTCTGGAATCAGGCATTGAAAATGTAATGGCACTGCGTGGAGACCTCACGCCCGAACTGGAAAAGACCGATCGCGCCCAATGGCACTATAAGCACGCTGTAGATCTGATTTATGATCTGAAAGCGCAAGCACCGGAGCTTTGCATCGGCGGCGCTTGTTATCCTGAAATCCATCCGGAAAGCGCCAATCAAAAAGAAGATATTCAATATTTGAAAGAAAAAGTGGATGCAGGATGCGATTTTCTTACCACCCAAATGTTTTTTGATAATAATCTGCTTTATAATTTTTTATATAAAATTCGAGAAGCAGGCATTACCGTCCCCATCATCCCCGGTATCATGCCGATTACCAATGCCAATCAATTAGACCGCGCCCTTCGCCTTTCCGGCTCATTCATTCCTCAGCGCTTCAAAAGCTTGGTTGATAAATTCGGTTCATCTCCTGCCTCCATGAAGCAAGCCGGCATTGCTTATGCAACCGATCAGATCATTGATCTTTATGCCAATGGCATTACCAATGTACATGTCTATTCCATGAACAAGCCGGATATTGCCGCAAGTATTCAAAATAATCTCTCTGCAATTATTAAAAAACATGAATGACACGATTTTTCTAAAAAATTATATTGAACCGCCTGTTGATCGCAAAAAGATTCTTCATTATGCCAAAAGTGGAGCAGAAGATCAAATATTATTGCAAATACAGCAGCTTTTGGAAGAAAGCCTTCCGCATTTGAGCTATAAAATTGCCTATGGCCGCTTCCCTATAAATTCAGACGGCAATGCCTTGGATCTCGGCTTTGCAAGGGTTCATTCAAATGACCTCAAAAATACCCTGCTCGGTTGCAATGAAATCATTCTTTTTGCAGCAACAATCGGGATTCAAGCCGATCGGCTCATATCAAAATACAGCCGTCTCTCCCCTTTCAAAGGTCTTCTGATGCAAGCAATCGGCACCGAGCGAGTTGAAAGCCTTTGCGATCTTTTTTGCCTTGAAATGAAGAAGCAATTAAAAAGAGAGGGCCTTGCCGCACGCCCGAGATTCAGCCCCGGCTATGGAGACCTGCCTCTCAGCCTGCAAAAAGAAATTATCCAAAAATTAGATTGTACCAAAAACATTGGGATCTCTCTTAACCAACAATTACTGATGACCCCCTCAAAATCAATCACGGCCATTATCGGTCTGGAGGAAAACATAACATGACCATCAAGCAATTGATTCAAACAAAAAATATACTTTTAGACGGCGGAATGGGCACCCTTTTGCAAGCCAAAGGCCTTGCGGCAGGTGAATATCCGGAGAGATGGAATCTGAAACACCCTGAAATTATTCAAGATATTCATAAAGCCTATTTTGACGCAGGCAGCAATATGATCTGCACCAATACATTTGGCGCAAATACCCTTAAATTCTCAAAAAGTGAGTTAAGAGAGATCGTTAAGGCGGCCATTCAAAATGCCAAAACCGCCTTGAAAAATTCATGTGGAAAACAAGAAAAATTTATCGCACTTGATATTGGGCCCACAGGCAAACTCTTAAAACCCTATGGCGATTTAGCGTTTGAAGACGCGGTAAATATCTTTGCAGAAACGGTCCGATTAGGGAATGAATTCGGCGCCGACTTAATTTTCATAGAAACAATGAACGATAGTTATGAAACCAAGGCGGCCCTTCTGGCGGCAAAGGAAAATTCTGCGCTTCCTGTATTTGTATCCAATGCCTATGACGAAAGCGGAAAACTCATGACCGGCGCCACCCCTTCGGCAATGATTGCAATGCTGGAAGGGTTAGGCGCAGATTGCATCGGTGTAAACTGCTCTCTTGGCCCCAAAGCGTTAAGGCCGATTGTGGAGCAATATTTAGCCTATTCTTCCCTGCCCGTTTTGGTGAAACCAAATGCAGGATTGCCAAAGAGCGTCAACGGCAAAACCGTTTATAATCTCTCAGAGCAAGAATTTGCAGAAGAAATCAAGGAAATGATGAAAGCGGGCGTTCATCTTGCAGGCGGCTGCTGCGGGACAACCCCTTCCTATATAAAGGCGCTTCATGATTTGACAGCAGATCTCCCACCTGCTCCTATTTCTCAAAAAAACATCTCTATGGTCAGCTCTTATACCCACGCCGTTATTTTTGATCAAGAGCCCGTTTTAATCGGAGAACGGATCAATCCCACCGGCAAAAAACGCTTTAAGCAGGCGTTGGTGGAGAAGGATATGGATTATATCCTGAAAGAGGGCGTTGCTCAGCAGGATCTTGGCGCTGATATTTTGGATGTAAATGTCGGTCTTCCGGAGATTGATGAATCGCAGATGCTGCGCGACACCGTATGTGAATTGCAATCCATCTGTAATCTCCCTCTTCAAATCGACACCGCCGATGTAGGCGCTTTAGAAACCGCTTTGCGGGTTTATAACGGGAAAGCCATGATTAATTCCGTCAACGGTAAAACGGAAAGTATGGAAACGATTTTCCCGCTTGCAAAGAAATACGGCGGAATGATTGTGGCTCTTACGTTAGATGAAAGCGGAATTCCGCCGACGGCCGAAGGTCGGCTTCAGATTGCAAAAAAAATACTTCAAACCGCCTCAAAATATGGGATCCATAAAAAAGATCTCATCTTCGATCCCCTTTGCATGGCAATTAGCGCTGATGATCAAGCAGCTTTGGAAACATTAAAAGCAATTGAGCTGATAAAAAACGAGCTTGGATGCCATACATCCTTGGGCGTATCCAATGTATCCTTCGGTCTCCCTGAGCGAGATCGAATCAATAGCATCTTTTTTGTTTCTGCATTGGAGCGCGGAATGTCTGCTGCAATCATGAATCCATATTCCACCAATATGATGAATGCATACCATAGTTGGCGCGCTCTTCACGGCTTAGATGAAAATTGCAAAGCTTATATTACATTCGCGCAAGATCATCCTTCTTCAGAAGAAATTCCCATTCAAAAAGAGGCAGAACAATTCAAGGAATATGCTTCAGCCCTTCAAAAAAGCATCATTAAAGGCCTAAAAGAAGACGCTGCAGCTCAAACCAAAGAAATCCTTGCGGAAAGAAATCCGTTGGAGATTGTAAATCAAGAAATCATTCCGGCTCTTAACATTGTGGGGGATGGTTTTGAAAAAAAGACTGTCTATCTCCCCCAGCTTCTTATGTCTGCAGAGGCAGCAAAAGCCTCCTTTGAAATCATCAAAGAATCCACCATTGCATCAGAATCTTCCGATTCTAAATGCGCCATTGTTTTGGCAACGGTGAAGGGTGATATTCACGATATCGGAAAAAATATCGTAAAGCTGCTTTTAGAAAATTATGGTTATAAAATTATCGATCTCGGCAAAGATGTACCGCCGCAAGAGATATTAGATGCTGCAATAAAATTCAATGCGAAATATGTAGGGTTGAGTGCTTTGATGACCACTACCGTGCCTGCTATGGAAGAGACCATCAAGCTGCTTCGCGGCAAACATCCCAATTGCAAAATCTTGGTTGGCGGTGCTGTCTTAAATCAAGATTACGCTGATATGATCGGCGCTGATTTTTATGCTAAAGATGCCATGGAAGCAGTTCGTTATTTAGAAAAATAAAAATGTGGAAGATTCCTCTTCCACATTTTTATTTTCTTAGTTTTTGGCAATATTGAGTACAAAGCTTATCGGTGCATTGCGCGCATTGGAGAGCTTCATTGGTCTGATCCCAGAAACGTTCCGGATGAAATGCAACAAAAAGCTCCCAAATTCCCCATATAATGAATGCTAAAATCAGCAAAGATGCGCTGAAAAAGCCGTTGATATAGATCATCGGTGTAAACATCATCATATGATCCCAATTAAAGATCCGGCAGGTTGTGCAGCATCGATTTCTCATGATCAGCCGAAAGGGGCACCAAATTAATACACAAATCAAATCGCAGACATAAAAGATCACACTGATCAAAAATAAGATCTTTCCCGAAATCACCTTTAGATAATACAGCGCGCCTAAAGCAAGAATCAAAGCCGCCCAGATTAAAAACACTTTATAGGCCGATCTGGTTGTCGATGCGATATGGTTTTTCAGAGCATGATAATTGATCTTCTCGCGGATTGGCTTGAATCTCAGCTTAAATAGTTTTTGAGAGCCGAGAGGAAGAAGCTCTTTAATGGGAATCAGCTGATATATCATATCAATAACCCAGATAATCCAAAGAAGATGCAATAAAGAGAAATGATCAAAAAAACGCCATCCTTCAAGAATATCAAGTTGATTGGGGCTCAGCCAAAATAATAAAATGGTGATTAATAAGATCACACATCGGCCGGCCAAACGAGCAAAGTATACTTTTCGAACCTTTGACATTGGCTCCCGCACATTCGAACTGCCGCTATTATTCGGCATCAGACTCCCTCCCAACATTATGATATAAAAAAACGACTTGTAGAAACAAGCCGTTTTTGGTGCGGATAAGAGGACTTGAACCTCCACCGAGTTGCCCCGACTAGAACCTGAATCTAGCGCGTCTGCCAATTCCGCCATATCCGCATATGACCATTGCCTTTTGACAACGCTAATATATTAGCAAAACCAAAAAGAAAAGTCAATAGGTTTTGAAATTATTTTTTAAGTTTTTGATAAGTTTTTTCCGTGAAAGGCTTGGAATATACAATAAACCGATCATGCTCGCCTTTACCGATCAAGCCGCTCTCATCCCAAGCCTCCAAGGTGAAGTGCAACGCTCGCCCTTCCGCTTTTTGAAGAACACATTTGCACACCACCTCCATACCGATAGGTGTTGCCGCAAGATGTTGCACATCAATGTGGGTGCCGACCGTTGTCGACCCTGCTTCCAATTCATTCAATACGCTTTCGGCAGCGCAGCCTTCCATCAAAGCAATCATTGCTGGGGTTGCAAACACTTCAAGGTCCCCACTCCCCATATTTTTTGCAGTCAAATCATCCGTTACTATGCATTTCTTTTCATAAGTCGTTCCGATTTTCATGATATTTCTCCTTTGTTATTTTCTTCCCGTGCTGACTGAGGGGTTTTTCCTTTGATTCTTTTATAGGTTGCTATAAAATAAGAAACGCTGTTAAACCCGCATTCCCTTGAAATTTGGGTAATGGTCTTGTCCGTAGAAAACAGGCGCTTTTCCGCATGATTTACCCGTGTAAAATTGAGATAATCCTTAAAGGACATATTAACAATCGTTTTGAAACTTCTTGAAAAGTAACTATAACTCAAGTAGACCATTTCACTGCATTCCTTAGCAGTAAGTTCTTCGGAATAATGCTTATTAATATAAATCAAAACGTCATAAATGCTACGAGTAAGATTTTCGCTGTCATTTTCAAATCGGGAAAAATCCTGTGTTTCTTTCAAAATCGTGCAAATGATCTTCCCAACGCTCAGTTTCCGCTCTATATCGACGCAATAACGATCATCGGAATTTGCAAACTTTCTCATTTCATCTGCAAGTCCATTCGCCGCACATTCATCCTTGCTCCAAACCTTTTTTGCCTCTCGGTTATTGACAGATAAGCTCAAAAGATATCCGACCGCATTATCCTGAAAAGCAAGCTCTGATACAAACTCCGGAGAAATCTTGAAGACATAATAAAACCCATCTTCCGGAGTACGCTTAAAAATACGATGAATGGTATTAGAACGAAAGAGAATCATGTCCCCATCGCTCAAAAAGTATTCTTCCTCATCTGCAAAAACCTGATAAGCACCGCTAATGATATAAATAATCTCGATGGCCGAATGAATATGAGCAGGGACTACTTTTTCTTCTTTAGCTTGCTGACAAAAAAATTCAAAACCACGTTGATTTAAGTTTTCTTTTTCAATTTCAACCGAATATTCTCTCATAATCGCCTCATAGCAAAAAAATGATATATTATCGATTAAATTATAGCATAATCTCATGTATTTTGCTACAATAAAATTAATTAAATGCAAAATATTATTGGTTCAAGTCCCTTTCAATTTTAACGCAATAAAAAAGACACCCGATTGGGTGTCTTTTTTATTGGTGCGAAAGACGGGACTTGAACCCGTACGGTGTAAACCACACGCCCCTCAAACGTGCGCGTCTGCCAGTTCCGCCACTCTCGCGTAAAGTACTTAATGATTATAGCAATCAATATCCAAAAAGTCAATACCAAATTTCAAAAAAACACCTTGAAATAACAAGTTTTTTTTGATATCATGTTGACATCAATCACAAAGGCGGAATATAAGAACGTGAGAGTTGCTTTTTACACCTTAGGGTGCAAAGTTAATCAATATGATACACAGATCATGCGAGATCAATTGGAGCAAAACGGATATGAGACGGTTCCCTTTGAGCAGGACGCAGATGTATATATCATCAACACCTGCACCGTAACCCAAATTTCCGACAAAAAATCCCGCCAAATGATCTCCCGCGCCAAAAGGAACCACCCTCAAAGCATTATCATTGTCTGCGGTTGTTTCTCTCAAGTGGCCCCGTCTGCAGCCGCATCAATTGATGGGGTTGACATTGTGATCGGTACTTCCAATCGCAAAGAGATCCTTCGCTATATCACGGAATTTCAAGCAAATCAAAAGCAAATTATCGAAGTGGATAATTGCGGAACTTTAGAAAAAGAAGAGATTCATTCTTTTGGTGATAAAAATCGCGCCATATTGAAAATTGAAGACGGTTGCGAGAATTATTGCAGCTATTGCTTGATTCCATATGCAAGAGGCCGAATACGCTCCAAGCCGATCGAGGTCATTCAAAAAGAGATCCGCGCTTTAGTAAAAGCAGGATATCGTGAGATTGTCCTGACGGGAATTCACCTTGGATCTTATGGCAAAGAAAACGGCTCCCCCTGCCTTGAGAAGGCAATTACGGCTGCTGCTGAAATTGCGGGAGTTGAAAGAATTCGTTTGGGTTCTTTGGAACCGAGAATTATTACCCCTCAATTTTTGGAGTCCATTGCTTCCGTTGACGCCCTATGCCCTCATTTTCATCTTTCCTTGCAAAGCGGATGTGATCGTACCTTAAAGCGCATGAACAGGCATTATACGGCGAAAGATTATGCGCAAGCGGTAGAGCTCCTGCGTAAAACCTATCCGAATTGCTCTATTACCACCGATATTATCGTTGGTTTTCCTGATGAAAGCGAAGGGGATTTCAAAGAAAGCCTTGCATTTGCCGAAAAAATCGGCTTTGCAAAAATTCATATCTTCCCCTACTCTCCTCGCAAAGGTACGCGCGCAGCCACTATGGATGGTCAACTAACAAAAGAGATAAAGGCAAAACGGGTAAAAGAGATGGAAACCATTGAAAGAGATTCTCGCCATGCCTTTTGGAGCAAGATGGTTGGAACGATTCAAGAAGTACTTCCGGAAGAAGAAAAACACGGAAATCTTCATGGGTTCACCAAGAATTATTGCCCTGTATTATGGAAAGGCATAAAGCCTTCCGCTCCCATCTCTCTGAAAATCATCGGCTATACCGATGAAGGATTGATTGGAGAGCAAATCAAATAAAGAACTCCTGCAGCTTCAAACTGCAGGAGTTTTATTTATATCTTGCGAATGATTCCCATGGGAGTCTGCTGACCGCTTTGACCCAAAGGATTATCTTTAAGAATTTTTGCATAGAGCTCGCGGCTCATGGATTCATCTGAAACACCGAGAATCACACCATCAATATCATTGATATCCACCACGCAAACATCAAAGCCGATTCTCGCTTTAATATCGCGGGATACTTTATCGGGATCCTTGGGCCCCAAGACCACATAGTGGTTATAAGGCGGAATAGTGCAATCGCAAGGCCCATCAATGGAACGAGCCTTAGCACCTGCAATATCATAGAAAATGCCCCGCTTACCGACCATCTTTCCGAGAGCGGACCAAAAGGCAGCCCAAAGAATCTTCAGTGTGCCGCACTCCTGAAGGGCCATCTCCATGGTTTGAGGAATGCTCAAACCAATTCCATAAGGAGATTTATATACGAATTTGCAAAGTAATTTTGCCAAGGGGCGAGGATGAATCTCTTCCATGGGGATTGCACGCTTTTGAGTGCAAGCAACACACTTTTCGGAAATAAAGAGAACATCCCCTTCCTCCATGATTCCCTTCGCATATTGCTCTGCAACATCCTCGATTTTATCTTGATCGGTAATTACATGAGTCTTAATCGGCAGACGGCGGTAGGATATCCCCTCCACCTCGATTATTTCATTTTTACCTTCATTGGGTTTTAATTCAGCCATTTTCAACATCCTCCTGATTACTTAAAGAATAAAGGCAACGGTGCTAAGGTAATAATATCATCACGCTCAATTGCATCCCCTTCAGCAAGGATGGCCATTTTTGCCACGATCTCACCGCCTGCTTTTTCCACTAAGGTTTCAAGCGCTTTTAAGGACTCACCGGTGGATATAACATCATCTACAATGACAACACGCTTCCCGCGCATCAATTCAACATCCTCTCCATCAATGCAGAGAATCTGCTTATTAACTGTAGTGATAGAATCCACCTCGACGGTAAAGATATCCTTCATGTAAAGCTTCGGAGCTTTACGGGCAAGAACATACCGATTCACGCCGCTTTGCCGCGCAATCTCATGAATCAGAGGAATTCCCTTTGATTCAGCGGTAATAATCACATCATGGGGCGGCATCTTTTCGATCAATTCTTTGGCGCAGGCAACGGTCAACTCTACATCGCCGAAAATCACAAACGCCGCAATATCCAAATGCTCATTAACCGGGCAGATTGGCAGATCTCGCTCAAGGCCTGCAACCTTTAATTTATAAGTATTCATCGCCATTCCTCCTTCAGCACATTTTAGCATCCAACTGCTCGCCGCCGATCAGATGGAAATGCAAATGAAAAACCGATTGACCTCCGAATTCGTTACAATTGCTTACAACACGAAAGCCTTGCTCCAACTTTAATTCTTTCGCAAGCTGCGCAATCACTTCAAAGATATGCGCAACAATACTGCTATTTTCCTCATTAATTTCCATCACATTAGCGATATGCATTTTAGGAATCACCAATACATGAACCTTTGCCGCGGGGGAAAGGTCATGAAAAGCGATTACTTGATCATCTTCATAGACCTTATTGGAAGGGATTTCTCCGCTTGCAATCTTGCAAAAAATACAGTCCTTCATGACGCACTCCTTATTTTTTCATTTCTTCTACAAAAGCCACAACCTGATCCAATGCTTCCTGCACCTTGGCAGCATCACCAATACCGGCCATAGCACTATCGGGTTTCCCGCCGCCTTTACCGCCGGTAACACCCGCTACCAGCCCAACCAGCTTTCCGGCCATTACACCCTTTGCCACAACATCCTTTCCGCATACCGCCAGCAGATTTCCTTTTTCATCTCCCACATTTGCCAGAACTGCGCAAAGGTCATCATGATTTGCTTTCAGATCATCGCCAAGTTCGCGAAGGGTTTTCACATCGGCATTATTAAAGATCGCGGTTACTACCCGAATTCCATCAACCAAAACTGCATGATCAAGCAAAGAACCGGTCTGCTGCTCGGCCATCTTTTTATTAGCAGCCGCCAGCGCGTGGTTTAAGGTTTTAACCTCTTCCATCAAAGATACACACTTGGGCACCAAATTCTGTGCATTATTGCACTTTAAGGCTGCTGCGGCGGATTCAATCTCCTTGCGATAATCTCTCAAAAGATCCAATACACCGGCGCCGGTTACCGCCTCAATTCTGCGAACACCGGATGCAATACCGTTCTCACTGAGAATTTTGAAAAGACCCATCTTGGCAGTATTGCCCACATGGGTACCGCCGCAAAGTTCAACAGATGCGCCTGCAATTTCAACTACTCGCACCCGATCACCGTATTTTTCGCCAAAAAGCGCCATCGCACCTTTTGCCCGCGCCTCTTCAATGCCGGTCTCATAATTTAAGACTTCAATTCCGCTGAGGATCACTTCATTTACTCGATCCTCTACCGCCTGCAGCTCATCTGCAGTAAGAGCGGCAAAATGAGTAAAATCAAAGCGTACAGCCCGATCATTTACCAACTGACCCGCCTGCTCCACATGGTTGCCGAGGATCTCTCTCAAAGCACCCTGCAGTAAATGGGCAGCGGTATGATTCCGACGGATCGCATTTCGGCGCGCCACATCAATCGTTGCGGTTACTCGGTCGCCTAAAGAGAGAATTCCATTTTCTAAAGTACCAAAATGCAAGTAGACGCCGCCTGCGGTCTTCGTTGTATTTTCTACTACAAAGCGAACATCAGCCACGGTAATCACACCGGTATCCCCGACCTGACCACCGCCTTCACCGTAGAAAGGAGTCTCATTCAATACAACTACTGCTTTCTCGCCGGCAGAAACCGCATTTTTTCGCTCACCATCTACCACCAAAGCAAGAATTTCACTCTCAGAAGAATCGGCGGTATAGCCCAAAAACACCGTCTTCTCCACATCCTCCAAAGAAAGCTCATCACTCTTCCAGCTCTCAGCATCTGCTGCTTTGCGGGATTCACGCGCTTTTTTACGCTGCTCTTCCATCAGCTTTGCAAAGCCTTCTTCATCCACCTTCATGCCCTTTTCTTCCAAAATATCGCGGGTAAGATCAAGGGGAAATCCATAGGTGTCGTAAAGCTTAAATGCATCGGCACCGGAGAGTACACTGCCTTCTGCGGTCAATTCTTCCAAAATTGCAAGGCCCTGATCGATGGTCTTGGAGAAGGAATCTTCTTCAAAGGAGATTACCTTTTTAATCAGGCTTTCTTTCTCTTCCAGCTCGGGATAGCCGCTCTTATTTTCGCGAATCACCACATCGCAAAGCAAGGGCAAAAACGCATCATTGATTCCGAGCAATTTACCATGGCGAGCAGCGCGACGAATCAAGCGGCGCAAGACATAGCCACGGCCCTCATTAGAAGGAATAATACCATCGCAAATCATGAAGGTAGCAGCTCTTGCATGATCCGTAATAGCACGGATTGAAATATCCTTTTCCGCATCCTCGCCATAGGTTACCCCTGCAATCTCGCAGACACGATCAAGGGTATTACGGATGGTATCTACTTCAAACATATTATCAACACCCTGCATCACGCAAGCAAGACGCTCCAAGCCCATGCCGGTATCAATATTTTTATGCTCCAATTCGGTATAAGTACCATCCCCCATATTATTAAACTGGGAGAATACATTATTCCAAATCTCCATATAACGATCGCAATCACAGCCGGGCTTGCAATCAGGAGAGCCACAGCCGTATTTTTCGCCGCGATCAAAATAAATCTCGCTGCAGGGGCCGCAAGGACCGGTACCATGCTCCCAAAAGTTATCGGCTTTCCCCAAACGCACAATTCTCTCAGCAGGTACGCCGATCTGCTCACGCCAGATCTGGTAAGCCTCATCGTCGCTCTCATAAATAGAAGGCCAAAGCAGATCGCCGGGGATCTCCATTACTTCGGTTAAAAACTCCCAAGCCCATGCGATTGCTTGCTCCTTAAAATAATCACCAAAAGAGAAGTTGCCCAACATTTCAAAGAAAGTACCATGGCGCGCGGTATGACCTACCCGCTCCAGATCGGGGGTGCGGATACATTTCTGGCAGGTTGTTACCCGATTACAAGGAGGCGTTACCTCTCCCGTAAAATACTTTTTCATCGGAGCCATGCCCGAATTGATCAGCAAAAGAGATTTATCATTTTGCGGAACCAAGGAAAAACTATTTAATCTCAAATGCCCCTTAGATTCAAAGAAAGATAAATACTTTTCTCTGATCTCATTCAATCCCATATACTTCATACGCTTTTTTCTCCTTACCAAAATATAAAAGCACCCCTCGAACAAATAGGGACGGAATCTGATTCCGCGGTACCACCCTAATTGCACGAAAAGTGCCACTCTTACTTTAGTCGCTAACGCAGACATTGCGGCATGATTCAAAAAAACAGCCACCGCACTCCCCCTCTCGCTTCGGAAAGCTCTCACCACTACCTTCCTCTCTGTACCGCGGAAAAAAAGACGGGATTTTTCATCATTATCATACTATTTTAGTATATCATATATTTTTACTCTGTCAAGCAATTTTCGCTGATAAAATCGCAGATTTCGCGAAACACCGGCCCGCAGGTTTTTCCGCCTGAAATTCCATCTTCTGCAAATACTGTTACCACATATTGAGGATCCTCTGCCGGGTAAAATCCGGTGAAATATACGTTCAGTTGTTCTGCATCGTTTTTGAAAATTCCGGTTTGTGCGCTGGAGGTTTTCCCGCCGGCACTCCCTCTTTCAGGCTTTGCATCAGTCCCCGTCCCCTTCTCCACCGTTTGAATACAAAAGGATTGCAGTTTTTCAGCAACTTCTTCCGAAAGAATTCGCACGCCTTGGTGCCCTTCCTCCGATTTTTTAATTTTTCCGTTCAGATACAGCCCTTCATATACCGTGATATCAGGCAGAATTCCACCGTTGGCAACCGCTGCTGTCATCCGTGCAATTTGCAAAGGAGAGGCCATCAGTTTTCCCTGCCCGATACTGAGATTGGCAAGCGCAAGCCCCCCACCTTCCTCCGGAAAAATCCCTCCGGATGCTTTGAGCGATCCAATGATCTCGATTTGCGTTCCAAAGCCGAAGCGCTCTGCCATTTCTTTAATGCACGGATATCCAAGCATTTGCCCCAAAGCAATAAAATATGAATTACAAGAGTTTGCAAAAGCATCAGCAAGCCCTAATGCACCATGGCCGGAATGATTATGACAGGCGATAGTTTGATCGCTGATTACAATCCCGCCGCTGCAGCTGTAGGTGAATCCTTCCAATCCGCGCTCCAGCGCACATGCAGCAAGAATAATCTTAAATACCGATCCCACTGCCTGAGAAGAAAGGGCGCGATTAATCAGCTCTCCTTCGGTCGATTCCAAATAATCGGAAATCTTTTCTTCTTCATAGTCAGGCCGTGAACAAATCGACTTCATCTCCCCATTTTTACAGTCCAGAATAACCGCTGCCCCTTTTTTTATATGCCGCTCCATCGCCTCTTCCAACGCAGAGCACCATTCTTTCTCAAGAGTCAATACCAATCCGTTTTTTGATGGGTTTTCTTTTTGCTCTTCAAGCCCGTTTGGGGGAATAATTCCACCCAAAGCATCAGCACTATATTGAATTCCTACTTCCGCAGAAAACAGCCCCAAATAATCGCTGAATTCCTTTTCAATCCCCGAGAGCCCCAATTGACCTTCTCCATCTAAATAACCCAGAAGATGAGAAGCAATCCCGCTATGACGCTCTTCTCCTTCATAAATCGTTGCCCCCTCCATTTGAGGCGGTTTATTCTTACATTTGACAACAAACGGCGTTTCTTTTCCCAATTTTTGCAAAAGCGCTTCTCGTTCCTCCCGGCAAATCCTTTCCAAATCATTCAACGATTCTCTTGAAAAATTCCGAGGATCAACCACTATATAATAACATTTTTGATTTCCTGCAATCGGCTGAAGATTCTTATCATAGATCAGCCCCTTGGTTCGATATAAAATCAAAGAACTTTTTCGATTGCTTATTACCTTTTTAGAAAGAGTTGCATTATCCCCCATCGACAGCCAAAAAGTTCTGAAAAGAATTGCCATAAAGGCCATTATTAATGCAAGATAAAACCATCCCGCCCTACGAATCGACATATCACATCACCCGCATTAGTATGCGCGTTTTCGAAGGATAAATTCACCATTGACTTTACTCTTTGAAAGAGGTATAATTATTATAGAACATTTGTTCTGTAATGAAAAGAGGAATTATATGGACCGCATTATTTTGCATTCTGATCTGAATAACTTTTTTGCCTCGGTAGAGGCGGCTAAAAACCCGCTTCTGCGAGGCAAAGCTTTTGCAGTGGCGGGAGATCCCGAAAAGCGCCACGGCATTATTTTAGCCAAGAGTCAACCGGCCAAAGAGCTTGGAATCTCCACCGGCGAAGTCATTTGGCAAGCCAAATTAAAATGCCCCGATTTGCTTTTGGTTAAGCCGGATATGGTCTCTTATCATCGCTATTCCAAGCGTGTCCATGAAATTTACCGTCGGTTCACCGATAGCATTGAGCCATTCGGCATTGATGAAGCATGGCTGGATGTTACCGGAAGCACGCGACTCTTCGGAAGCGGCGAAGAAATCGCCCGAAAGATTCGCTGCGCCGTAAAAGAAGAACTGGGGCTTACTGTATCGATCGGTGTTTCTTTTAATAAAATTTTCGCAAAACTGGGAAGCGATTTGAAAAAGCCGGACGCTACTACTGTGATTTCAAGGGATAATTTCAAGGCAGTCGTTCATCCCCTTCCCATTACCGCTTTATTATTCGTAGGAAGATCAACACGCGAAAAGTTGGAACGTTACGGCATCAAAAAAATCGGTCATTTAGCAAATGCCGATCCCGATTTTTTGAAAAATCTTTTAGGAAAAAACGGCGTACTTCTTTACCATTACGCCAATGGCTCCGATATTGGATCTACTTTACTTTCTCAAACGCCGCCTGCAAAGTCCATCGGCAATTCGGTTACCACTGCTTATGATCTCACCACTAAGCAAGAAATCCGAATTCAGCTGATGATGCTGGCAGAGCATATCGCCGCTCGTTTGCGAGAGCAAGAAGTTGCAGGCACGCTGATTCATATTTCCATCCGTGATCGCAACCTGCGCACCATCACCCGCCAAAAGCATTTAGAGTTCCCCACCAACCATGCACCGGCAATCGCGGATGTGGCATTTTCTCTTTTTCAGCAGCATTATGATCTTTCCACACCGGTGCGTAGCATTGGAATCGGCGTAGGAAACCTTTCTTCCGATACCGGAAATCTGCAGCTAAGTTTATGGGATCCGGAGCACAAACGTATAAATGAGCAAAATTTGGACCATGCAGTAGATCACTTGAGAAATCGCTATGGATTTAATTGCGTAGTACGAGCGGGTTGCCTTCATCATCAGTTAAAGAACTACACCCTCACCAATGATCCGCAAGCGCCTTCTTCTCTCTGCACCCTTCCCGGATGCCGCCATTAAAAAAGCGGAGAAACCAAATTTGGTTTCTCCGCTTATCATTTATTCGCAAAGATGCTTTTGAGAATGAGCTACATCCTGATCGGCAAATGAAAAACATTTTTCAAATTCATTCAAGGTTTTCATCGCACCGGTCAATTTATCTGCCGCTTCTGTTTTCGCCGTTAAAAGATTGGATTTCAGCAATTCATAATCAGAAACCAGCAATCTGAAGCGTTGCTCTGCTTCTTCTCTCAATGCTTTAGCATGAGCTTCTGCATCTTGAATGATGCCTGCCGCATCGTTTTTAGCCTTGATCATCAATTCCGCTAAAACCTCACGATTTTCATCATAAAGCTGCGCACGATGACGAAGATCTTGAAGTTCCTCTGCTTGAAGCTGCGCACGATGGGACACTTCGGTGCGCACAATTTCTTCATATTTTGGAGTCAGTTCCCCTTCAACTTGCTTGCGAACCTGTTTTTCAATCTCAGGACGCAATTCCTCCTCAAGCTCTTTACGAAGCTGCTCACTCAAAACAGGAGTCAATTCCTCCGTCAAAGCACTTCTCAACGCTTCCTCATCGGCACAAGCGTCGCTTACTTCTTGAGCAGCATCTTCTAACTGCTGAATACGGCTCAGCGCAACACTAAGCTCATCTTGAAGCTGCACCATCTGACGATTCAACTGATCAATGTATGCAACAACCTCGCCTTTATGATATCCCTTAAATGATGTCTTAAAAATTTCAGAATTAGCCATTATGCGGCATCCTCCATCCTATATTGTTTTTTAATCATAACATATCTGATAAAAAAATGCAACCTTTTTCAATTTTGAAGAAGTTTTCAAAAAAAGGTTGCAATTTTCTTATTAAGATAGTATAATGATTTCTCGTAAATGCGCCCGTAGCGCAGTTGGATAGCGCGTCAGACTCCGACTCTGAAGGCCGCTGGTTCGAATCCAGTCGGGCGTACCAAAGAAAGCGACAAGTTTCGACAGAAACTTTTCGCTTTCAGTTATATTTGCTTCGCGCATTTCGGAATATATTCCCATACATATGTTTACATAGAGTGAACATCCTGTTTATGGAGGCACTTTTTATGAAATCTGATAAGAAAAAAGACGTTATTCCGCTTTATACGACTCTTCCTCTTGTCCAACCCGAAAAAAAGACAAAGGATGCTAAGGTATCAATCCCCTCGGATGAAGCGGTAAGTTGGACAAAAGGATGGAGTGAAGAGTTGAAACTCTAAGAAAAGGGCTGCATTTTATGCAGCCCTTTTCTTAAAAATCATTTACACATCTATACAGTTATGATATAATATAATAAAACAAAAAGACAAGGAGAAGATCTATGGCTAAAAAGAAATATCAACTGTCTCGCCTTGAAATGCTTGATACATTTCTCCCTATTTTAGGCGGCTGTTGGGCGCTGGCATTCACCTACATATCCTATTTTGCAGAAAGCAGCTTATTGGCTTATCTGACTGTGGTCCCTGTATTTTTCCTCTATGCGCTTTATCTACTTGGCAGCGCAATATATATTTATAAAGAAGCGGAAATTTTGGAGGCATTGGGCAAAGATACGGCCGAAGTTAAAGCAAAACACAGAAAAAAAGCCCCTATCCTCAGTAAGAAAAAACTGATTTTTGCCGCCATCTTCTTTCTTTGCGGCATCTTACTTTGCATTCTCTTATAATAAAAATTGCGGAAGGAAACTCCTTCCGCAATTTTTATTGCTCTTCATTCAAATCAATTTTTGGTAATCGCCAATGCAACTTTGCAGCAAGAATCCGAATCAAAACAGTGAAAACAATCACAAAGAAGGTGGCAAAAACCTCAAGACCCGCTCTAAAGCCGACCAGATAATAAAAGCAACACCCAACGATCGACACCACTGCATAGATATGCTTGGTAAGAACATATGGCTTTTCATTTACCAACACATCGCGAAGAATTCCTCCGCCAACACCTGTAATAACCCCCAGAGTGATTGCTAAGAGCGCATTGTTATCATGAGAGGATCTGCAGGCGATCTCCACTCCGGTAATCGAAAAAGCTGCAAGGCCCAAAGCGTCAAAGAATATATTGATCACATCAATTGATTCACTCAATTTTTTGAAGTTTCTTCGATGAATATCCGTAATAATAAAGACCAAAACCGAAGTTGCAACCGCAACGCAAAAAATCAACGGATTAAAAAAGATCTTTGGCGGAGTATTACCAAGCAAAACATCTCTGATCACTCCTCCGCCGACGGCTGTTATACACCCGACGGTTGCAACCCCAAAAAGATCAAGGCTGCAGCGAATTGCCACCAAGGATCCTGAGACGGCAAAAGAGATGGTACCAATCCATTCCATAATTAAAATAATGATATCGCTGATCATCTATTATCACCACCTAATAAATACTATAACATAACCATAACACCGGTGCAAGCAAAAAAAGCAGACCTTTCATTACGAAAGATCTGCTTTTAAGATTATTCTTGATTGCTTTTTGCAGTATCGACACCATCGCCTACAAGGCCAAGCTCCTTTGCGGCCTGCTCCCGCATTTTATATTTCAGGATTTTACCTGCAGCATTCATGGGGAAGCTATCAACAAAAGAAATATACTTCGGCACTTTATGACGCGCCATACTTGCTTTAATAAATGCAGTCATTTCCTCGGCAGATACACTTCCGGGTTCCTTGAGAATAATACAAGCCATAATTTCTTCGCCGTATTTTTTATCCGGCACGCCGATTACCTGGACATCTTTCACATGGGGATGGGTATAAATAAATTCCTCAATCTCTTTGGGATAAATATTTTCACCGCCGCGAATAATCATATCCTTCAAGCGGCCGGTAATACGATAATTTCCTTGCTCATCACGGCAAGCCAAATCGCCGGAATGAAGCCACCCTTCTGCATCCACTGTATCAGCAGTAGCTTGAGGCATCTTATAGTATCCCTTCATTGTATTATAACCTTTAGAGCAAAATTCGCCATTCACACCGCTGGGTAGCTCTGCTCCGGTCTCGGGATCGACAATTTTGCATTGCACATGCGGAAAAGCGTAACCTACCGTATCGGTTCTTACTTCCAAGCTATCGGTCCATGCAGACATGGTGGAGCCGGGTGCCGATTCTGTCTGACCATAGACGCTTACGATCCCCGTCATATTCATCTCATCCGGCTGGGCCGCCCGCCGCATCAGCTCGGGCGGGCATCCTGCGCCTGCCATAATGCCGGTGCGCATATGGGAAAAATCTGTCTTACGATAGTCCGGATGGTTAAACATCGCAATGAACATCGTAGGGACACCGTTAAAGCAGGTGATCTTTTCCTGATTGATGCACGCCAACGATTGCTTAGCCGAAAAATAAGGCAGCGGGCAGATGGTAGCACCGTGGGTCATGGAAGAGGTCATGGAAAGCACCATGCCAAAGCAATGGAACATCGGCACTTGAATCATCATGCGATCGGCTGTAGATAATCCCATTCGATCGCCGATACACTTCCCATTGTTGACTACATTATAATGAGTCAGCATTACGCCCTTCGGGAAACCGGTTGTTCCGGATGTATATTGCATATTGCAAACATCATCGGGCCGTACTGCCGCCGCCATTTGAGCAACGGTCTCCGAGCTGACCATTGATGCTCTCTCCATCGCTTCCTCAAAGGTCAGGCAACCTTGAAGCTTAAAACCAACGGTGATTACATTGCGCAAAAAGGGCAATCTCTTGCAATGCAAGCTCTCCCCCGCCTTGCTTTTTTCCATTTCCGGGCAAAGCTCTTGGATAATGCTCTTATAATTGGAATCAAGGCAGCTTTCGATCATAATCAGAGTATGGGGATCGGACTGCCGCAGCAGATATTCTGCCTCATGAATTTTATAAGCAGTATTCA
>JAZMZQ010000151.1:0-8086 GCA_045586045.1 Eubacteriales bacterium | reverse complement strand
GAATAAAGAATACTGAATAAAGAAGAAATAATAAATCAGGGCAAGGCTGTGATCCAATCCATCATACGCGCCAAGTCCCAAAATCCAGCCCTCTGCTTGTGGTCAAGTAGGACCTATTTATCCAAAAGCACTTGCTTTTTAACTACGGTGATTATATAATTATCTTGGCGAAAAAGGGGGGCTATAAAGATGAAGAAAAGCTTAGAATACTTAAACATTTTTTTGGCGGCAGGTTTATTAGCTTTCAATTATTATATTTTTATTGTAATAAACAATTTTGCCCCAGCAGGACTCAACGGAATTGCGACCATGATTCAGTATAAAACGGGCTTTAGCATCAGTTATATGTCATTACTTATCAATGTTCCTTTGTCCATAGCGGCATATTTTTTAGTGCAAAAAGAATTTGCTGTAAAAACATTATTTTTTTCATTAGCATATTCTTTTTCGTTTTTAGCGCTACAAAATTCCAATTTAGCGTTCATTCAGTATAATGCACAAGGTCACGATACCATTTATCCTGTTATTCTGAGTGGTGTAATAAGCGGTGTTGTTTACGGTGTATGCTTTAGAGGCAACGCATCTACAGGCGGTACAGATGTTATTTCTCGCTATATAAACAAGGTTAGACCTGACACCAATTTCTTTGTTGTAACCTTTATTCTAAATGGACTTGTTGCTGTTTCTTCTGTTTTTGTATATGCCGATGACTCGCTTAATTATAAACCGATGGCATTATGTATTCTATATTGCTTCATATCCACATTTGTTGGCAACCTATTGCTAAAAACCACCAAAACAGCATATAAATTCACCATCATTACCACCCATGATGACGAATTCATTGAAGAAATCACTCAAAAGCTACATCACGGTTGCACAAAAATAGATGCAATCGGAACATATACAGATACCAAAAAATCGGTTTTAATCTGTGTTGTGAACAAACATCAATTGAACGATTTTCAGAAGATTGTCGCAAAATATGACAATACATTCTCTTACTTTGAAATAGTAAACGAAACCTATGGAAATTTCAAGCATATAAAAACCCACTAAACTAAAGGCTTGACCATTTTGGTCAAGCCTTTTGCGTTAGAACTGGGTTGTTATCCAATAAATAATCCCATACACCACACTCGCCACCGTGCCGTAAGCAATAACCGGCCCTGCGATTTTGAACATATTTGCACCAACGCCTAAAACAAACCCTTCTGCTTGTGGTCAATTAGGACCCATTTGATAGCAATCAATAAACTTCAAAGTTGAAGATATGTGCCGTTGAACTCCCATAATCTTCAATCTTTGTCTCGCTGTGGTATGTGCTGAGCGGGATAAAACGTACTGCCTTTGCTACTTTGTTCAAATTATGCTTAATAAATCGTTGATGATTATCCTTTATCTCCAAAGCAGTAGTCCATTGGTTGTTCTTATCTAAAATCTCAATTTTATAGTGCTTGATCAGACATTTCGGGAAACCGAATTTGGTGTTGTTGTGGCTTGCCGGGAAAAAGAGTACCGCAGAGGTGTGCAAGCCATCGGGGTTCCCTTCAGTATATTCTCTATCTAAATCGCTGTCCAAAACTAAACGAACGCCATTTACCAATTCCGGTTTCTCAAAAGTATAGGTAATCGCTTTATTTGTTTTGCCGAAATAGCCATTGTCATTGCCCCAAATTCTGCGGTCAAGGCCGTTTAGTAGATTGGAGCAATCACCGTAATCGCAGGAGATGTTCGCCTTTTTCGCCAAGGGCGAGATCTCACGACGCAATCCCGGCAGGAAGCAATCATCCTCCAGCAAGGCGGCTTGGATTTCAGCAATTTTTTGCTGTGCTGCCTCTCTTGGCAAAAGATTATTATTCGCCGCTATCGCTGCCGCAGTACCTACAGCTTGACCGATTACTCCAATTGTTCCCATTACTCTCGTAGAACTAAAAGCCACATGACTTGCACTGATATTTCGTCCGGCAAACATCAGATTATCGATATTCTTGGAATATAGGGCGCGAAGCGGAATGGGGTAGGGTTCACTCAGTCTGCGTTTTTGCAGATGGGCACCGCCCTTAGCATCCATATGGAAGCCGCCGGGCAGGTGGTTATCGATCTGCCATCCGCCATAGGCAACCACATCCTCAAAGGGGGTGCAGGTTTCCACATCCTGTTGGGTCAACACATAGTCGCCTACATACCTGCGGCTCTCTCGCTTACCGGGTAAAAAACCGACCCATTCCAAATCCCAGTTTTCGGCGCCGTGATCGCCGTGGTTTTTGATATGATCCCATACGCCAAAGGCAATTTTCAGCAATTCATCCTTGATTTCCTCTGTATCATCGATGCTGTTTTGCATGCCGCCCAATTCGATCCAGTAGAAGTTGGTGTTGATGGCATAGAGATTATGGGGCTTGTTGTTCATGGCTTCATCATCCGGAAAATCATATGCCCATGCGGGCGGCGTATAGGAAATGGGATGATCGGTTTCTCGGCACTGCATCATAATGCTCATGCCCATGGTATGGTTATCTGCAATCTCAAGACCGAATTCCTCATGGTATTCGCTTTTAGCTTCGCGACCAACCTTGTATTCAGCTCCGGTTAAGGGGGCAAGAATGCTATCACCTGAACTATCTACAAATATTTTTGCCTGAACCTCGTGCCAAGTATAGGTGGTAAGCTGAAAGCCCTTGACTGATGAAATGTGTCCATTTTCTGCTGATGCTTCACAGCAAGCACAGTTGAGCAGCAACTCGATGTTTTCCTCAAAACGCACTTTTTCATAAAGGAGTGCATCCCAGGTGGTGAAATTGCGAGTGGGATTGCGGTGCATATTTTCCAGCAGGAGCTCTTCCATAATGCCTGTTTCCTGCAGATCTCGCACCCGAGTCCCTGCACCGGAGATCCACATCCGAATCTCACTGCTGGCATTTCCGCCCAAAACAGGGCGATCCTGCATCAGTACCACTTTTGCTCCGTGCCGTGCGGCGCTGATGGCAGTAAACATTCCTCCGATTCCTCCGCCGATTACGCAGATATCTGCTTTGTGTAGTTTTGTTTTCAGCATTGTTCTCTCTCCCTTTCAATTTAGGTCTTGAAAATAAAAACGGTTTGTTCTATAATCAAGTATATAGTTCATAAATTCAAAATGCTACCTACAATGTGATTAAAAATTATGAATTTGTGATATTTGGAGATCAAATGAAGAAAGCTAGTTACTATAAACAAGGCAATAAGGAAAATACCGAGCAGATCATTAATTGGCAGGATCACGATCTTGGCAATTCGCTTTTTTATTCCTACCGTTCCACCCTTTATAATTCTAATACTTTTCCCTCAAGCCTTCATTATCATAATTATTATGAACTTGTCATTCTCGAGGAGGGAAATATAGATTATATCTGTGAGTCAACCTGTGTTCATCCAAAAATTGGGGATATTTTGCTCATTTCACCCGGGATGTTTCATATGTCAAAAATCGGGTGCGAAGAAACTCATTATAAGCGCCATGTTTTTTATTTATATCCTGATGCTTTTGATGCACTTGGTTGTGAAACTTTAGTCGACTTTTTGAAGACTGCTTCAAAAGGGCTCACTGTTTTTTCTCTCCTCGATAAGAATCGAACGATGATCTTTTCACTTTTGCATCGGCTTTCCCAAGCGTTAGAGCAAGAGTCAACCCCAAATTATCAAGCCCTTGCTAAGGGATTAATACTGCAAATATTTTTTTATATCGGTGAAAGCGATTCTACATTTGTAGATCGTGTGACAACCTTGCCGGAAAACCTTCTTGCCATTAAGCAATATATTGAGCAAAATTTCATAGAAATAGCTTCTGTCAAAGAGGTGGCTGACCATTTCTTTTATAGTCGTGAATATGTATCAAGGCTTTTTCGGCAGTATTTTAATACCACTGTTTCAACCTATATAAAAGCAAGGCGCATTGCATATAGTCAGCGATTGATTGGGCAGGGATGCTCCATCAGCGAAGCATGTTACCGGTCGGGCTTTGAAAATATGTCTACCTTTATCCGCACATTCCGTAATGTATCCGGCATAACACCTTCTGAATACCGCAAACAAACATAAAAAGGCTTGCCACACGGCAAGCCTTTTTTATCAGAATAATGTTGTTATCCAATAAATAATCCCATACACTACACTCGCCACGGTGCCGTAGGCAATAACCGGCCCTGCAATCTGGAAGATCTTGGCACCAAGGCCGAGGATCCAGCCCTCTGCCTTAAATTCCATGGCGGCGCTGGTGATGGAGTTGGAAAAGCCGGTAATGGGAATAATAGATCCACCTCCGGCGAATTTTCCAAGCTTATCATAGATTCCGATGGCGGTGAAGAGGGAACCGAGAAAAACCATTATGATGGGAAGCATCAGCCGTACCTCCTCCCGATGAAACCAATTCCCCAAAATGGCAGAGATGCCTTGCCCGATGCAGCAGATCCCGCCGCCCACCCAAAAAGCATTAAAGCAATCCTTCAAAAGGGGAGAATTAGGCGTTTTTTTCTTTAGGTATTCATTGTATTGTTGATTATTCATGCAATCACCTCGTTGGTAGTATCTTACAAGGGTGCGAAAATATACATGGATTGAAAAATCTAAACATCTGTTTGTGTAAAGCAAAAATACATTACATTCAAAAACGTTGATATAAAGCTGTTTTTATGGAAAATCACGCTAATTCATCTTGTTTCAAGTTCATGATTCTTTCATTTGCATAGCATCTTTTCAAAATTAAAAAGACTCCGTTTGGAGTCTTTTTTGATGCTCAATATCAGTGTAAATTTACACCTTTATTATTTTGCAATCTTAGCGTTGATCTTTTCCAGAAGATCCTCTACATCTGCGCCGTGAACTGCGCAAGCCTGCTCAATGCTCTCGCCTCTTGCGGAGGGGCAGCCCAAGCAATGCATACCGATGGAAAAGAAAAGCTCTGCGGTCTCGGGATATTGATCCAGCACTTCTGCAATAATCGTGTCTTTCGTAATCATATTTATGACCTCCTTTTTATGATTCGTCTTTATTATAGCGCATTCTTTGCTAAAATGCAAAGGGATTTTTTATGAATTTGGTTTACAATCTTTTAGAAAAGTGTTATAATGAATTGGATTTTTTGAAAGAAAGGCGGTGCGGGCACCATGGAATTATTGGGCAATCCCAATGCCAAGCGAGAGCTTGAGCGCGGGCTTACCAATCATGCTTATCTCCTTGCGGGGGAAGCGGGCAGCGGGAAAAAGACGTTGGCACGGCTGATGGCGGCGCGCATCACCGAGGATCATAAAGGCAAGGTAGAGCGGGGCGTTCATCCCGATGTGGTATGGCTTGCGCCGAAGGAAGAGGGCAAGCGGATTCCGGTAGAGGAGGTTCGCGCCTTTCGGCAGGAGGCTTATATTATGCCCAACGAAGCGCCGCGCAAGGTGCTGGTGATCGACCGTTGCGAGATGCTCAACGAAAGCGGGCAGAATGCCATTCTGAAAATTTTGGAAGAGCCGCCTGCTCATGCGGTCTTTATTTTGCTGGCCTCCAATCGGGAGGTCATGCTTCCCACCATCCGCTCTCGCTGCGCCATTTGGGAGATGGCGCCGGTAGGGGAAAAGGAGGGGGTTCCTTTCTTGAAGGAGCGGTTCCCCGAGGCGAACGATCCTGCCGCTGCGTTGCGGGCGGCAGGGGGGAATCTGGGCCGCGCCATGGGCTATCTTGAGGGCGGCACCTTCTTAAGCTACGGTGAAATGGGCGTCAAACTCCTCGGGCGGCTTTGCCGCAATAAAAAGCTTGGCGCGGAGCAGCTGCTTTCCACACTGCCCAAAGGGCAGTTTACAGTGTTTTTGGATAGCTTTGCAAGGCTTTGCCATGATTTTCTGCTCTATAAGACGGGGAGTGCCGAGGAAAATATTGTTTTTTTGGAAAGTGTCTTGCAAATCAAGCCTTTTTTAGGTAGAATGAAACTGGAGCAGCTTTATGCAATGGCCTCTCTCACATTGGAGAGCAAGCAGCGCTTAGCGGAAAACGGCAATGAAAATCTGGTAAAGACCTGTTTCATTGCAGAGATGGGAGAATTATTAAATTGACAAATATAGTTGGAATACGGTTTAAGGAAAACGGAAAAACCTATTATTTTGATCCCAAGGAGCTTGCCCTGAAGCAGGGCGATTTCTGCGTGGTGGAAACCGCAAGGGGGACAGAGTGCGGAGAAGTCGTCTTGGCCCCCAAGGCGGTAGAGGACCGTGAGGTGGTCCAGCCCCTAAAGCCGGTGCTGCGCGTGGCAGATGCCGCCGATCATCGGCAGATGGAGCGCAATCGGGAAAGAGAAAAGAAAGCGGCTGCAGTTTTCCATGAAAAGGTGGAGAAGCATCGGTTGGAAATGTCGCTGGTGGATGTGGAATATACCTTCGACGGCAGCAAGATCATCTTTTTCTTTACGGCCGAAGGGCGGGTAGATTTCCGCGAGCTGGTCAAAGATCTTGCCTCTGTCTTTAAGACCCGCATTGAGCTTCGGCAGATCGGTGTGCGGGATGAATGTAAGATGATGGGCGGCATCGGAATGTGCGGCAGACCCTTCTGCTGCAGCCAGTTCTTAAATGATTTCAGCCGCGTTACCATCAAAAGCGCCAAGGATCAGGGCCTGCCCTTGAATCCGGTGAAGATCAGCGGTGTATGCGGAATCCTGATGTGTTGCCTCAATTATGAGCAGGAGACCTATGAGCATCTCAATAAGCAGCTGCCTAAGGTGGGCTCCTCGGTGGATACCCCCAACGGAAAGGGAATTGTGGCAGAGACTGCCGCCCTTGCAGGTACGGTAAAGGTGCGCTATCCCCAAGAGGATGGAAGCGTTACCTTCGAGACCTATAAAGCGGAGGAATTAAAGGGCGCAAAGCACCCCCAATCCCATCCCAAAAAAGCGGCTAAAACCCCGGCTGAATAAATTTTGAAAAAATGCTTGAAAAGAGCGTTTTGCTGTGATAGTATATTGATAATAATTAAAGGAGGTGTTTTGAAATGGCTCATGTTATTACCGACGCTTGCCTGAATTGCGGTACCTGCGAGGCTGAGTGCCCCGTTGGCGCTATCGCTGCCGGCGATGATAAGTATGTAATCAATGCAGATGAATGCATCGATTGCGGCGCTTGCGCTTCTGCTTGCCCCGCTGAGGCTATCGAGGCCTAAGTCTTTTAAGAATAAAAGCGGTCGTTCTTGGGAACGGCCGCTTTTTCTTATAAAAATCTTAATACTTTTCACTATTGTACCTTAAGGATTTTTTTGGCAAAATAGAGGAAGGTGGTGATCAGAATGAAACGAATTAAAAAATCGCTCTATTGGCTGATTCCTTTGATGGTGGTGTTGCTGCTGGCAAGCATGGCGCTGCTGAAATATTTCGGCCATTTTCCGCTGAAGACCTATACGGCTGCGCATTTCGGAATCGAGACCGCTGCATCCTCGGTGGATTTTGACGGCGATGGAATTGATGATTATGCGGATCTTTTGGCGGGTGCAAAGCTGGAGGCCATCCGCCATCCCCGCTATGATGGATCCTATTATAAAGGCGGTTATCCGCCGGAAGAAATCGGCGTTTGCACCGACGTAATATGGCGGGCCTTTCGAGAGGCGGGCTATTCCCTGAAGGAAATGGTGGATTGGGATATCGCTCAAAACCCTGATCGCTATCCTCAGATCGCAGAGCCGGATCCGAATATTGATTTTCGCCGTGTGCAGAATCTTTTGATCTTTTTTAAGACCTATGCAAAGGAGCTTACCACCGATATTAAAAAGATTGATCAGTGGCAGCCGGGGGATATTGTCGTCTTCAATGGGACAAAGCATATCGGGATTGTATCCAATCTGCGCAATAAGAAGGGGCAGCCGTATATCATTCATAACGGCGGTCAGCCGGTCCGCGAGGAGAATTATCTTCCCCGCGCTAAGGTAACCGCGCATTTTCGCTTCGACGCCGATCTGATTAAAGAAGATATTTTATTTGCATATTAAGAATCAGCCGAATCTTCGGCTGATTCTTTTGATATCATGATATCATGATATCAAAAAGCTCTTAAAAGTTTCTTAAAGATTTACCCCCTTTTAATTT
>JAZMZQ010000150.1:0-8969 GCA_045586045.1 Eubacteriales bacterium | reverse complement strand
TCACTTGATAATAACTAAGTTCTATGCTATAATTAACAAATGTAGAAAAATGTAATCCTAAAATTCCAAATTCCATAAAGGAGATCAACCATGAAACTTGCAGAAATTAAAAATCTTTTGGATGCAGAGGTGCTCTGTTGCCCCGAAGGGCTTGAAAATGAGGTGAAAAGTGCCTGCGGGTCGGACATGATGAGTGATGTCTTGGCTTATGTGAAGGATCAAGGAATTCTTTTGACCGGTCTTATCAATCCTCAGACGGTGCGTACCGCTCAAATGATGGATATGAAGTGTATTGTCTTTGTAAGAGGCAAGCGTCCGGAGCAGAATGTATTGGAGCTTGCGGAGGATAATGATATTACGGTTTTGACTACCGATTATCGGATGTATACCGCTTGCGGAATCCTTTACGCCAACGGACTTTTCAGCGAAGGAGTTGATAAGGTATAATGGAACCGATTATCTTAACTTTTGATGTAAATGGTGATGATTTCAGCGTAGCAGGAGAAGCATCTTCTGCGGTAAAAAAGCATTTGAAGCAGCTCGGGTTTCCTCCCGATTTAATTCGCAGAGTGGCGATTGCAATGTATGAAGGGGAAATCAACATGGTGATCCATGCAGATGGCGGAGTTGCTACTGCTGAGATCAATGAAACCGGTGTAAAAATCACTTTGGCAGACCGTGGCCCCGGTATCAAGGATGTGAATCTTGCGATGCAGGAGGGATATTCTACTGCTCCGGAAGAGGTGCGAAATCTTGGATTTGGCGCTGGAATGGGATTGCCGAATATTAAAAAATATTCAGATGATTTGAAGATTGAGACCGAGCTTGGCGTTGGTACAACTTTAATCATTCAAATCAATATTTAGAGGTGAAATAATCATGGAATATTTCCATTCTGTTACATTGAATGCGGATCGATGTAAGGGTTGTATTACCTGTGTTAAACGCTGCCCCACCGAAGCGATTCGCGTGAAGGATGGGAAAGCGACCATCATTAAAGAGCGTTGCATCGATTGCGGTGAGTGTATTCGTGTATGTCCTCATCGTGCGAAGAAAGCAGTCTATGATAAGCTGGATATGCTGCAGCAATTTGAATATAATGTTGCGATGCCTGCGCCTGCGCTCTACGGGCAATTTAATAATTTGGATAATGTGGATTATGTCCTTAACGGGCTGCTGGATCTTGGCTTTGACGATGTATTTGAAGTGGCGCGTGCTGCAGAGTTGATTTCTGAATGTACCAGAAAGCGTCTTTCAGAACCTGATTGCCTGAAGCCTTTGATTTCTACTGCTTGCCCGGCCATTATTCGCTTGATTCGAGTGCGCTTTCCGAAATTGATTCCGCATCTATTAGATCTATTGGCTCCGGTTGAAATTGCGGCAAAGCTTGCTCAAAAGGAAGCAATGGAAAAAACAGGCCTGCCGGCAGAGAAGATTGGTATTTTCTTTATCTCGCCTTGCCCTGCAAAGGTTACGGCGGTACGCCAACCTTTAGGGTGTGATACCTGCGCAATCAGCGGCGTATTGGCAATTTCCGATATTTATCGCCCGTTACTTTCGGCGATGAATAAGATTAAGCAACCAAAACCGCTCAGCGAATGTGGTCTTACCGGCATTTCTTGGTCCTATACCGGCGGGGAAGCGACCGCCTTATTGCGCACCAAATATTTGGCAGCAGATGGGATGGAGAATGTGATTAAGATCTTGGAAGAGATTGAAGACGAAAAACTGGAAGATTTGGATTTTGTGGAATTGGGCGCCTGTGTCTCAGGATGTGTGGGCGGTTGCTTGACCATAGAGAATCCCTATATTGCCAGAACACGTGTTCGCCAGTTGCGGAAGTATATGCCTGTATCTGCTAATCGGCTGAAGGATTATGATCTTACTTATGAGGACTGCAAATGGACCAAAGAAGTAGAATATGATCCGGTGCTGCGCTTGGATGCAGATCTGGCTACTGCCATGAAAAAGATGCAGGAAACGCGGCAGATTGAAAAAGATCTACCCGGAGTGGACTGCGCTGCTTGCGGTTCACCATCCTGCCGTGCCTTTGCGGAAGATGTTGTGGCGGGGACGGCGAAAATGTCGGATTGTTTGCTGCGTCTAAAAAATCAACTGAAGGATATAATTGAAAAATGACAGTGCATGAACTTGCCGCAGCTTGCGGCTTTGAATACTATAACGGAAAAGATCTGGATGCCCGAGAGGTGGGCGGCGCTTATTGCTGCGATCTTCTTTCTTGGGTGATCGGCAGAGCAGAAGAGGATGCCGCTTTGGTTACAGTAATGTCCAATCCCAATGTAATGGCAGTGGCGGTGATGGCAGATCTGCCGTGTGTGATATTATCGGAAGGGGTTCGCCCCGATACCCTTGCCTTGGAAAAGGCAGTGCAGAATGAGATCATTGTCCTTTCTTCGCAAGAGCCTACTTATGAGACGGCGTTGAAGATTCATCAAGCAATCGAAAGCAAAAAATAAGAAGGTATAAGGAGGAAAACGGAATGAACGTGCGCTATGATCTTCATATCCATTCCGCTCTTTCTCCCTGCGGCGATTTGGATATGACTCCCAATAATATTGTGAATATGGCGATGCTTTGCGAATTGGATATGATCGCTGTAGCGGATCACAATACAACGGGAAATATTGATGCGGTGATCGAAGTCGGAAAGGCTGCCGGAATTACGGTGGTACCGGCTATGGAACTGGAGACTGCGGAGGAAATTCATGTACTCTGCCTTTTTCCGGATGCTGCATCTGCCAAGGCGTTTGATCGAGAGGTGGTAACGCCTGCTCTTCCGGATATGGAAAATGATGTGAAAATTTTCGGTGAGCAGCTTTTAATGGATGCGCAGGATCAAGTGGTAGGAGAAGAAAAACGCTATCTTCTCAACGCCACTCAGATCTCCTTGGATGATCTTCCTGCTTTGGTTGCTCCTTATGGCGGAGTGGCGGTGCCGGCTCATATCGATAAGCAGACCAAGAGCTTGGTGGGAAACTTTGGTATGGTAGGCGCCTATATGGGATTTGGCAGCTTTGAGCTTTCCCGCAATCTGCAAGATGGATTTATCGAAGGAACTCCCGGCCTCGGAACGCGCTCATATCGCTATATTCATGATTCCGATGCCCATTATTTGCAGGATATCGGGGAGCATTCCGGCGAAAATTTGATTGAACTTGCAGCAAATACACCAACCGAATTAATCAAATATTTGAAAAATGAAGAAAATAGACCAAAAAATTAAAAATAGTCGAAAAAACGGTGGAAATTTCAATAAAAGTATGTTAAAATTATAATGTTTGTAAATATGTTATTGCTTAGCATTTTTTAACAACTAAGGAGGATGAAAAATGAGCAACAAGAGTCCTGTTCCTTTCAAGGGAACAAAAGAGCAAGAGCAGAAGCTGCTGGAAGTGATTGCGAAGCATAAGGATCAAGATGGTCCCTTGATGCCCGTACTTCAGGAAGCGCAGGAAATCTATGGCTATCTGCCTATTGAGGTTCAGAAGATTGTCTCTGAGGGTTTGGACATTCCTTTAGAGCATATCTACGGTGTTGTAACCTTCTACGCCCAGTTTTCTCTGGCGCCCAAGGGTGAATACAAGATCGGTGTATGCTTGGGAACTGCCTGCTATGTTAAGGGTTCCGGCGATATCTTGAATAAGATTAAAGAGATTATCGGAATTGATGTAGGTGAGTGCACTCCCGATGGTAAGTTCTCTTTGGAAGCTACCCGCTGCATTGGTGCTTGCGGTCTGGCTCCTGTATTTACTGTAAATGAGGATGTTTATGGCCGACTGGTAGTTGGCGACGTTGCTGATATTTTGAAAAAATATATGGATTAATCTTCCATGAAGGAATTATCGCTTAACATTCTTGATATTACTTATAACTCCATTAAAGCGGAAGCTTCTCTGATTCAGATTACGGTAACAGAGAGTGTGAAGAAAAATTTAGTGGAGATTCGTATCCAGGATAACGGCTGCGGGATGGACGAGGCGTTTTTGAATCGGGTTACCGATCCTTTCGTTACCACCCGTACGACCAGAAAGGTAGGGCTTGGTATTCCGCTTTTGAAGCAAAGCGCAGAGGATACCGATGGCCGCTTTGAAATTCGCTCCAAAGTAGGGGAGGGGACGATGACATACGCGTCCTTCCGCCTGGATCACTTGGATCGTGCGCCGATCGGAGATATGAGCAGTACCATAACCAGCCTGATTCAGGCAAATGATCGTATTCGCTTTATATATCGGCATGAAACCGATCATGGAGGTTTTATATTGGATACGGATGAGCTGCATGAGCAGCTTGGTGATATCCCTCTTTCTGCGCCTGAAGTGCTGGGCTGGATCGGGGAATATATTGTTGAAAATCTGGAAGAAATACAAGGAGGAAAAGTATAAAATGAAATCTTTAGCAGAATTGCAGGCCATCAAAGCTAAGATGCAGAATAAAGTTATGCTGCGTTCCAATGATGGTGAAGAGACTATCCGTGTGGTTGTCGGTATGGCTACCTGCGGTATTGCAGCAGGCGCACGTCCTGTTTTGAACGCCTTTTTGAAGGAAGTTGAGGATCGGCACCTGAATAACGTAATGTGCACTCAGACCGGTTGTATCGGCATCTGCCGTTATGAGCCCGTTGTTGAGGTATATATGCCCGATGGCAGCAAGACCACCTATGTAAAGATGGATGAAGATAAGGTTGCCAAGGTTGTTCATGAGCACATTGTTAACAACAAAGTGGTTCAGGAATATACCATCGGTGCATTCGAGAAATAAGGGGGATTTAGACAATGATTAGAAATCACATTTTGATTTGCGGCGGTACCGGTTGTACCTCCTCCGGCTCGAAGTCTTTGATGGAGGCTCTGGAGGCAGAGTTGAAAAAGAATGATCTGCAGGATGAAGTCAAAGTTGTTATGACCGGTTGCTTTGGTCTTTGCGCTTTGGGCCCCATCATGATCGTTTATCCCGAAGGCTCTTTCTATAGCCGTGTAACGGAAGATATGGTTCCTGAGATCGTATCTGAGCATATCATCAAAGGCCGTATTGTAAAGAAATATCTTTATACCGATGCCAAGGAAGGCGAAGAGGTTGATGCAACCAATTCCCTGAACGATACCAACTTCTATAAAAAGCAAAAGCGTGTTGCTCTTCGTAACTGCGGTGTTATCAACCCCGAGATCATCGATGAGTACATTGCATACGATGGTTATGAGGCATTGGGCAAAGTACTTACCGAGATGACTCCTGCCGATGTCATTAAGGTAATCAAGGATTCCGGTCTTCGCGGTCGTGGCGGCGGCGGCTTCCCCACCGGCTTGAAGTGGGATCTTGCTGCTCGCACTGTTGCTGATGTAAAATATGTCTGCTGTAATGCCGACGAAGGCGACCCGGGCGCATTTATGGATCGCTCCATTTTGGAGGGTGATCCCCATGCAGTAATCGAGGCGATGGCCATCGCTGCTTATGCAGTAGGCGCTTGCAAGGGCTTTGTCTATATCCGCGCTGAGTACCCCATTGCTGTAAATCGTCTGCGTATTGCTATTGAGCAGGCTCGTGAATACGGCTTGCTGGGCAACAATATTTTTGGTACCGACTTTAATTTTGATATGGAAATCCGTCTGGGCGCAGGCGCATTTGTCTGCGGTGAGGAGACCGCTCTGATGACCTCTATTGAGGGTAACCGCGGTGAGCCCCGTCCCCGTCCTCCCTTCCCCTCTGAGAAGGGTATCTTCCAGATCCCCACTATGAACTGCAACGTTGAGACCTATGCCAATATTCCTCAGATCATCCTCCATGGTGCTGAGTGGTTTGGTTCTATGGGTACTGAGAAATCCAAGGGTACCAAGGTATTTGCTTTGGGCGGCAAGATCACCAATACCGGTCTTGTTGAGATTCCCATGGGTACTACTCTGCGTGAGGTTATTGAGGATATCGGCGGCGGTATTCCCAATGGTAAGAAGTTTAAGGCTGCTCAGACCGGTGGTCCTTCCGGTGGTTGTATCCCTGCTTCTTTGATCGATACCCCCATCGATTATGATAATCTGGTTGCTATCGGCTCCATGATGGGCTCCGGCGGCTTGATTGTTATGGATGAAGACAACTGTATGGTTGATATTGCAAAATTCTTCCTGGAGTTTACCGTTGATGAGTCCTGCGGTAAGTGCACTCCCTGCCGTATCGGTACGAAGAGAATGCTGGAGTATTTGAATAAGATCACCTCCGGTAAGGGTACCATGAAGGATATCGATGAGCTGGAAGAGCTTTGCTACTACATTAAGGCAAACTCCCTTTGCGGCCTTGGCCAGACTGCTCCGAACCCTGTTCTTTCTACTCTGCGCTATTTCCGCGATGAGTATGAGGCTCACGTTAATGAGAAGCGTTGCCCCGCAGGCGTATGTAAGGATTTGATGCGCTATGAAATTACCGATGCATGCAAGGGTTGTACCTTGTGTGCTCGTAACTGCCCCGTTAATGCTATTACCGGAACTGTAAAAGAGTTGCATGTGATCGATCAGGATAAGTGCATTAAGTGCGGCGTTTGCGAGAGCAAGTGTAAGTTTAAGGCTATTATTAAGAAGTAAGGGAGAGAGGATAACGATGAATATGATTAATCTTAAAATCGACGGTACTCCGATCAGTGTTCCTGCCGGCACTACTGTATTGGAAGCTGCCAGACAGTTGAATATTGATATCCCCACTCTTTGCTATCTGAAGGATATCAATGCCATCGGCGCTTGCCGTATCTGTGTTGTTGAAAATCGCGTAAACGGTGTTGGCCGTTTGGTTGCATCTTGCGTATTCCCCGTAGCTGAAGGGATGGAGATTTATACCCATAGCCCCATGGTTTTGAAATCTCGTCGGCAGACTTTGGAGCTGATCCTTTCCAACCATGATAAGCGTTGCTTGTCTTGCGTTCGCTCCGGCGATTGCGAATTGCAGCGTCTTTGCAATGAATATAAGGTTGAGAAGGAAAATGCTTATGAGGGTGAGCAGAGCGCTTATGTATTGGATGATACCGCTGTGCATATGACCCGCGATAATAATAAGTGTATCCTTTGCCGCCGCTGCGTTGCTGTATGCGATAAGTGGCAGGGCGTATCGGTTATCGGCGCAAATGAGAGAGGCTTTGCTACTCATATCGGCTCCGCTTTCGATGATGGATTGGGCCTGACTTCTTGCGTATCCTGCGGTCAGTGTATCGTAGCTTGCCCCACCGGCGCTCTTGCTGAGCGTGATGATACCGATAAGATCTGGGATGCGATTGCTGATCCTACCAAGCATGTAGTTGTTCAGGTTGCTCCCTCTATCCGTGTTACCTTGGGTGAAGCATTTGATATGCCTATCGGCACCAATGTTGAAGGTAAGATGGTTACCGCTTTGAAGAGATTGGGCTTTGATCGCGTATTTGATACCGATCTGAGCGCCGACCTTACCATTATGGAAGAGGCTAATGAGCTGATCGAGCGTGTTTCCAATGGCGGCACTCTCCCCATGATCACCTCTTGCTCTCCCGGCTGGATCAAGTTCTGCGAGCATAATTTCCCCGATTTGCTTCCCCATCTTTCTTCCTGCAAATCTCCTCAGCAGATGTTTGGTGCTTTGGTTAAGACCTACTATGCCGAGAAGAATAATATCGATCCTAAGGATATTGTAAGCGTATCTGTAATGCCCTGTACTGCAAAGAAATTTGAGGCAGGTCGTGATGATCAAAGCGCTGCAGGTGTACCCGATGTTGATATTGCAATTACTACCCGTGAGCTGGCTCGTATGATCAAGAGAGCCGGTCTGGTATTTGATAAGCTGGAGGATAGCGAATTTGATTCTCCCTTGGGTATCGGCTCCGGTGCCGGCTTGATCTTTGGTGCAACCGGCGGTGTTATGGAAGCTGCTCTGCGTACTGCTGTTGAAACCCTCACCGGTGAAGAGCTTGGCAAACTGGAGTTCCATGACGTTCGTGGTACTGCAGGCATCAAGGAAGCCGCTTATAAGGTTGGCGATCTGGAAGTTAAGGTTGCCGTATGCTCCGGTCTTGCAAATGCGAAAGAGCTTCTTAAGAAGATCCGCGCAGGCGAAGCTGACTATACCTTTATTGAGATCATGGCTTGCCCCGGCGGTTGTGTAAACGGCGGCGGTCAGCCCTTGCAACCTGCATCTGTACGCAACTTTGAAGATCTGCGTGCATTGCGTGCAAAGGCTCTTTATGATACCGATGCTGAGATGACTCTGAGAAAATCTCATGAGAATCCCATGATCAAGGAACTCTATGACGAGTATCTTGAGAAGCCCGGTAGCCATAAGGCTCATAAATTGCTGCATACCACTTATGTGGCAAGAAATCGTTTCGGCGATCAATAATTCAATCAAAAATGGAGCTGTAAAAATCAAAATGATTTTTACAGCTCCTTTTTTTTAATGCTCTCATCTAAGCCAAAAAGTTTTTTTGAATCAGATCAAAGTATTCTGTAAAATAGAAATGACCCTTAACTTTCGAGATCTTTCACCTCTCGTCCGTTAAGGGTCATTTCTGTTCGCTCTTAATATCTAACATCGTTTAACCTCTCTTTCTTAAATTTTCGACTCTGCCTTCCAATGAACTCTTTACCTTGATTCTGAGCACTTTCTTTTGATTTTCCGCTAAAGGCGGTTTACTTTAATGCTGAATTTTAGGGGAAGGGGAAGGCTTTCGTCTTTTTTGACCTACAGGATTCCTTTTTGCAGCTTCTTACCAACAATCCTTTCATCACTGCTATACCTACAATCTTTGCTGCAACTTGCAAATCCATGAAGGTCGGTACTTACTTGTACATTGGACTCACCCTTTCTTTGTCTATATAATAGCACAAAAGTTATCAAAAATCAATATAAATAATATACAAAATAAACAAAAACTTTTTATTAAAAATAGAGAAAAATGAATCTTTGCAATGAAATTGATTGACATCTTTATTTTTTATTTGGTATAA
>JAZMZQ010000149.1:0-10626 GCA_045586045.1 Eubacteriales bacterium | reverse complement strand
ATGGATATAATCCACCCATTTTTTCATCATGGGGAAATGCTCACGCAACAGTTCTTGATTGCCATAGGCCCGATAGATCTCCCAGGGGCAGATGCAAGCGGCATCCCCCCAGGCGGCGGAGATACGGGTGCTCCCTTTTTTCAGCGCGATAGGCACAACCCCCTCCACCTCGCCGCCCTCCCATTGATCAGCGGCCACATCTCCGAGCCATTTTTTGAAGAATTTTTCAACGTTATAATTAATGGCGGCAGTGCGGCAGAAAACTTGGGCATCGCCCGTCCAGCCAAGGCGCTCATCCCTTTGAGGGCAATCGGTGGGAATATCAAGATAATTGCTCTTCTGCCCCCAGATGACATTATGGTAAAGCTGATTAATGAGAGCGTTGCCGCAATGGAAATCACCGGTGCGCTTCAGATCGGAATGGACCACCACTGCGGTAAATTGCTTCGGATCCACCTCCTCAAAAGGATACTCCAAAAGACGGATATAGCGGAAACCATAGAAGGTGAAATGCGGGGCAAGGGTCTCCTGCTCTCCGCTCAGAATAAATTTGGCATAAGCCTTGGCAGAGCGGTAATTATCATTATAGAAATTTCCCTCTTTATCTAATACCTCGCCATGGTCAAAAGCGATAACCGCGCCTTTTTCACCTTTTACCGCAAGCTCAATCCAGCCGGTCATATTCTGGCCGAAATCCAAAACCTTCTCCCCCTTGGGGGTGGTGATCACTTCGATGGGTTTTAAGCGTTCCTGCGGCTTGATATCCTCGCCGATCTGATTCACAACCGGATAGCTTTTTTCGGAATTTACCGCCTTGCCGATGCACTGAGGGCTCAAGGTGCCGTCCCAAATCTCCCCGTTATAAATATCGGTATAAGTTACCGGATGGGTATAGCAATCCCAGCTCTCATCGGTTTCGATCATCTCAAAAGAGCCATCTTCAAAATAGGCGGTAATTTTAGCGGTAGCCCGAAGGGTATCATCATAAAAATGCTCATTATGGGTAAAGCCGATCGTCCCGACCCCCCAACCGCGGCCTACCTCGATGGCAACGGTTTTGCTCTCCTTCAGCGCCTCGGTAATATCATAGGTCTTGCTTTGGATTCTTTCATGGTAAGAGGTCCAACCGGGGGTCAGCACCTGATCTCCCATCTTTTTACCGCCTACCAGCAGATTATAAACGCCCATGGAGGTAACGCAAGCTTCCACCCTTTGGGGCTCTTTTGAAAAGCATAGCTCTTTTTGAAAACAGACTGCTGCGTCTCCCATATCCTTACATGCTTTGATCCAATTCATTTTGAACCTCCCTAATCAATTTCAATAATTCTTCATGTACTTTTTCCCCTGCAACCAATACCGAGCTTGGCTTGCGTGGATCGAGGGGTGCGCCCTCCCAATCGGAAACAAATGCGCCTGCTTCCTTTGCGATCAGCATCCCTGCCGCAAAATCCCATGGCTGCAGGATTCCCTCCAGCATGGCGGCGGTGCGCCCTGCGGCGGCATAGACCATGGCCAAAGCGGCACTCCCGATGCGGCGCATATCTCCTGCCCGCAGGATCAGCTCCTCGGTCATTCTGCCCACTTCCTTTGCCCGATCTTTATAATAAGGCATTGTGCCAAGATCAATAATGGCATTTTGGAATTCCACTTCATTATCAGAACGGATAGGCACTCCGTTACAAAAGGCACCCTTCCCCTTCTCGGCTGAGAAAAGTTCCTCGGTGAAGGGATTATAGACCGCACCAAAGACCACCTCTCCCTCCTTAAAAAGGGCGAGGGAGATGGCGCTTTGATGATAGTGGGTAATAAAATTGGCAGTTCCGTCGATAGGATCGAGAATCCATAAGGGCTTTTTGAAATCAGGGGCATTTTCCTGCTCCTCGCTCATAAATCCATAGTCCGGATAGAGGGCGGTAAGCCCTTTTTTAATCAATTCCTGCACTGCTACGTCCGTCTCGGTTACAAAATTGCTCCGCCCCTTGACCGAGACCTCTGCCCGATTACATTCGGTCATCAAGCGGGAAGCGGAGCGTATCAAATCAATCACCTTTTGCATAAAACCCTCCCATATTTTAGAATAAACCTTCTATTGACATCATTATATAGGAAATGCTATAATAAAATCAACCGTTAAGATTGATAAAAAGGGGGGTGAATTTGTTGTGGAGCCCTTAACCCCTTCCCCAAAGGTAACCAAGCACTTTTCCAAGCTGCAAAATGAAAAAATCCTGATGACCACCTGCTCCGATCCGGATGTGGATTTTCACGATCATGATTTTTTAGAGCTTACATATGTCCTGCAAGGAAAAGCGACTCATGTATTCGGCAAGGAAACCTCGATTATCGGGCAGGGAGATTATTTCATTGTAGATTATGGTGTGCGCCATAAATATAAGCAGATCGGGCAGGCGCCGTTTGTGGTCATCAATTGCCTCTTTCTCCCCCGCTTAATTGATGAAACCCTTGACCGTTGCCGCAGCTTTCAAGAGCTTGCTGCCAATTATCTCATCAAATTCAGCTATCGCAATTTGAGCGATCAGCCCACCCGATTGGTCTATCATGATCACGACGGTCATATCGGCCGCCTCATCACCGCTCTGTCTAAAGAATATAATGAAAAGCGTCCCGGCCATCAGGAGATGATGCGCTGCCAGTTGATTCAAATTTTAATCGATACGATGCGGGTGCTGCTGCTTCCCTTAGAGCCCCAAGAGAGCGACCTGATCCAATATATCACCGATCAAGTGGAGCGTAATTTTATGGAGAAGCTCTCTTTGAAGGAACTTGCCGATAAATGCTGCTATAGCTTGGCTTATGTGAGCAAGCGCTTTAAGGAGGAGCGGGGAATGACCTTCCAGCACTACCTCCAATCGGTGCGGGTGCAGGAGAGCTGCCGCCTTCTTGCCAATACCTCCAAAAAGATCACCGAGATCGGAGAGCTGGTCGGCTATTCCGACCCCAAATTCTTCAATACGGTCTTCAAAGCTCATATGGGGATGAGCCCCAGAGACTTCAAAAAACTTTGCAATAAGAAAGGAACCTCATTATGAAACGTATTATCTGCCTGATTCTCGCCCTGCTGCTTCTTTGCCCCACTGCCTTTGCTGCAGGAGATTTGAAATTAATTCTGACCGCTCCCGAAGCAGAGGTGGGAGAGACCGTTACGGTTACAGTGGAAGCCAAAGGCGCGCCCGTTACCTGCTCTTATAAAGTTGTCTTGACCTATGATGATACGGTGCTGAAACCCAAAAAGATCAAGAATGCAGATTCTTCCGGCATTTTTATGGATAACATTAAGGCAACCTACGAAGGCAAGCCGGCCGTTAATGCCCTTTCCGTAGATGCTTCCAAGGCCTTTGAGGGAGATTGCAAACTCTTCACTGCCACCTTTGAACTGCTCAAAGAGCCTGCCGAGGCAAGCGGCACCCCCATCACTGTAGCCTACACCGAATTCTATGACTACGATCTCAAGGCTCTTACCCCCGATATCGAGAGCTGCTCCATCAAGGTGCCCTCCAAAAATGCAGAAACCACCCCTGAAACCGATACTCCCGCTGTCAATGATACTCCCGACACCGAGGAAAAACCCGCCGAGGATAAAAAGCCCACCGGCGATTGGGAAATCGACGAAGAGAAGGGGGAAATCACCCATACCAAAGAAGACGGCACCAAAGAGGAATACAAAGGCGAAATCAGCTACGATAAAGAGGATAAGCCCTCCAAAATCGAGCTGACCGATAAAGACGGCAAGCCCGCCGGCAGCCTCACTGTTACCGAGAAAGAGGATGGCTCCATCCAAGTAGAGGAGCAAGAGCTGATTGATAAAACACCGACCGGAAATTGGTATATTGATAAAAACAAAAATGAAATTTCCCATACCAAAGAAGACGGTACTGTCGATAAATATACCGGCAATTTCGTCTATGATGAAGAAGATAAACTGACCAAAATTGAGCTGACCGATAAAGACGGTAAGCCCGCCGGTGATCTTACCATCCAAGAAAGCGATAATGGAATCTACTGGGTGGAAGAAGAGAACCTGATTGAAGAGAAGGAGGAGAACGGCACTGCCGAGGAAGGAGCAGAGGATCAGCCCATCAGCCCCTTGGTATGGATTCTGCCTATCGCTGCAATTCTTTTGATCGGCGGCGTTGTTATCGTACTGATTGTTATGAAAAAGCGTAAAAAAGAGGAGGAATGAGCTATGAAAAAATATCCTTTATTGATCCAATACATTCCCAAAACCGCTCTTTGGGGCGGCGCAAAGCTTCATGCCCGCTATCAAAAGGTGGCCCCCTTTGAAAAAATCAGCGAGACATGGGAGCTTTCTGTGCGGGAGCAGGACGATTGCCTGATCCGCAACGGTGAATATGAAGGCATGACCCTCGGCACCTATTTGGGAGATGCCCATAAGCCCTTCCCCCTTCTCATTAAATTCATTGATGCCAATGATAAGCTTTCGGTGCAGGTCCATCCCGATGATGCCTATGCCGCATTGGATAATGATCTGGGCAAGACAGAGATGTGGTATATTCTGGAAGCAGAAGAAGGAGCTAATCTCATCTATGGCCTGAAGGAAGGCGCCACTGCCGAGGATTTCAAAGCAGCGGTAAAGGCAGGCAAGATCGAAGAGGTATTGAATCATCAGCCCGTGGCCGCAGGAGAGACCTATTTCATCCCTGCCGGTATGGTCCACGGCATCGGCAAAGGAATCTTGGTAGCCGAGATTCAGCAGAGCAGCGATCTGACCTATCGGGTCTATGATTACGATCGCAGAGACGCCGCAGGCAACTTAAGAGAGCTGCATGTGGAAAAGGCAATGGACGTTACCCGCCCCTTTACCAAAGAAGATGTGGATGCCGTCCGCTTTGCAAAAGGAGAGCAAGGCCTTGCCAACTGCCCCTATTTCTTCACCGATAAAAAGACCGCTCCCTTCAAGGGCGAGACCAAAGAATATGAAATTCTGCTCTTTATTGCGGGCAGCGGCGAGATTCTCTTTAACGGAGAGCGAATCCCTGTAAAAGCAGGAGATTGCTGCTATCTGCCCGATGATATGGGCGCTTATGAAATCGTCGGCGAGACGGATTTTCTCTTTGTTAAGGAGAATTGATCCATGCTGATCTGCGAACAAACCGATCATCTTGAATCGATCTATCCCTTAGAGCAAGCCCTTTCCATGATTAAAGAAGCAGGCTTTGATGCGGCAGATCTTTCCCTTTTCAATTTAGAAAAAAATCCCCGTTGGTTGGGTGAAGATTATAAAGAAAAGGCCAAGCAAATCGGAGACTATGCCCGCTCGATCGGCCTGCCCATCCTGCAGGCTCATGCGCCCTTCTCCTTTAAGTATAAGGAGCGGGATTTTGAGGAAATTTTCCAAATCGTCTATCGGGGCGTAGAGATCGCCGCTTTGGCGGGCGCCAAAAAGATCGTCGTCCACCCTCTTCATTATTCCGAATATGAATATCATGAAGAGGAATGGTTTGAAGCCAATATGGCTTATTATAACCGCTTTAAGCCCCTTTGCGAGCAATACGGGGTGCAGGTTTGCGTGGAAAATATGTGGAAGACCCATAAATACCGCAAATGCATCGATCATAGCGTCTGCTCCCGCCCCGAGGAATTCATCCGCTATTTAGAGACCCTCAATGCCGACGGTAAGAATCATTTTACCGCCTGCTTGGATTTAGGGCATATCGGGCTGGTAGGCGAAAAGCCGGATCGAATGATCGCGCTTCTGGGGAAACGCATCGGCGCCCTTCATATCCACGATAATAACTATCGGGAAGATAGCCATACCCTGCCGGGCCTTGGCAAGATGCCCATGGAGCTGATCTTCTCCGCCTTGAAAAAGGCGGGCTATGAAGGAATCTTTACTTTAGAAGCCGATAACTTTCTTAAAAATATTCCCCTTCCCCTTTTGCCAAACGCCCTCTCCTTTATGGCAGAAACGGCACGCTATTATGCAAACCTTTTTGAATAAAAATTATACCCCTGCCGCATGCGGCAGGGGTATTGTATTCCAAAATTAAAATCGGGGATAGGAAAAATTGTTCAAAACCTCCGATTCCTGCCGTCAGGGCTACCCGAAGGCGTACAAAGGTACGCCGAGTGGCAGGAATCGAAGGTAGAAAATAATAAAAAGCACCGCTCAAGCGGTGCTTTTTATTATTTTGGGTTTGGGCAATTTTAACATCCCCGAGAATTATTCGTCGGTATAGTTATCAAAATAGCCTTGGATATAGACAAAGGGAGTTCCCTTATCGCCGGAGCCGGAGGTCAGATCGCAAAGAGTGCCGATCAGATCGGTCAGGCGGCGGGGGGTGGTGCCTTGAGAAGCCATATTTCCGACCAAGCTCTCATCGGTCTTGGCAGCGATCTTCTCTTTAATGGCGGTCTTCAGCTCCTCGCCCTTCAGATCTGCATAATCGTTATCGGCAAGATACTTGAGCTTCAGCTCATTGGGCGTACCCTCCAAGCCTTTGGTATAGTTGGGAGATACGCAAGGATCTGCAAGCTCCCAAATATGGCCGACAGGATCCTTGAAGGCGCCATCGCCGTATACCATAACTTCTACCGTCTTGCCGGTCTTCTCATAAAGGCGCTTTTGGATATCCTCTACCAGCGGCTGGCAATCCCGAGGGAAGAGCTTTACCCGATCCTCGGTGGATTTATTGGAGCCCAGCAGGCCGTACTTATCGTTATAGCCGCTATCGCCGATGGGCGCGCTCATGATCTGATCCATCCCGTAGACAATCTCTGCACCTGCTTCTTTCAAAAGCTTTCTGGTGCGGAAACGGCTATGGATATCGCAGTTGAGCACATTCTTGGTGAATTTCAGGATGGCTCTCGGATCGTTTGCAAAGACAAACTCTACCTCGCAGCCGCAGCCGGTGATCAGCTCCTCATAATACTCTACATAGTCCATACCGGTAAAGGGATGCTTCTCATAGCCGAAAAGCTCCCGATACTGCTTGATATCCAATACATCGGTATAGGGATTTACACCGGAGGCATCCACCTTATCGAGGCTGACCAGTTTATTGCCCACCTCATCGCCGGGATAGCTGAGCATCATATAGATTTTTTTACAGCCCTTTGCGATACCGCGCAGGCAGATGGAGAAGCGATTACGGCTGAGGATGGGGAGGATTACGCCGACGGTGCCGCCGCCGAATTTGGTGCGAACATCTTCAGCAATATTATCAACCGTAACATAATTATTCTGAGTACGAGCCACGATGGACTCGGTCATGGCAATAATATCACGATCCCGAACGGTGAAATCACCATTCTCTACCGCTTGCATAATGCAATCCACTACAATCTCTGCCAGATTATCGCCATCCCGCACAATGGGAGCGCGGAGACCTCTGGATATGGTGCCGATCATTCTACTCATTTTCAAAAACACATCCTTTTTAATCAATATGGATTTTTAACAGAATTATTTTACTGCTTTAGTGGCCACTATGTCAACCCCTGTATCGCAAATATTTTTAATAATTACATCATGCATCTTCACAGGAAGGCCTACTTTGGTCTTGCGGATGATCTCCATGCAATCGAAAAGCTTTTCCTTGGGCACGGGATTTGCAGAGCGCACGGGAAGCAGCTCACCATCCACGCCATCGATCTTCACAAGGGTGGTCAGAATCCGGACAGGATTGGTAAATTCAGCGGTGGCATAAGTAACGCCGCGCTTACAGCCATAGCCCTCCATAGAGAGGATCTTTTCCCCTTCCCCTTCCACATTGATATGGCAGCCGCGAGGGCATACGGTACAAATAATCTCTTTTTTCATGGGTTATGCCTCCTTTACTACTTCCACGGTAACATCGCTGCCGGAAATCATATTGGTATCGATTGTAAGATGGTTCATCTCGCCGGGGTTCACAAGAATTTCTTTATGCTTGGCAAGAATCTCATCCCCGCAGCGGGCAACCAAGGTTACCTTCTGCTCAGGCTGCAATACTCTGAAATAAAGAGTTACCTTTCCGTCCTTCTGATTGGCATCAATGGACTGAGGGCAGAGATACCGCACGTTTCTTCCGGTTACGCAGGGTACATTTTTCTGCGCATCCTTCAGCTTACCCAGCGCATACATAGCGGCATATTTCCCTGCCACTGCACTCTCTGCGCTTACGTTATCTACCAAGTCGTTTACATGGACCACATTGCCGCAGGCAAATACAGAGGGAGAAGAGGTCTGCATATATTGATTTACAGCAGGGCCGTTGGTTACAGGATTGATCTCGATCCCTGCCTTACGGGTCAGCTCATTTTCAGGCAGAAGGCCGACAGAGAAGAGGACGGTATCGCACTCTACCAACTCGGCCTGCTCTGCAATGGGCTTTTTATTCTCATCGACGGGAGCTACCCATACGCCGGTTACACGCTCATCCCCCTCGATGCGGGTAATGGTATGGGAAAGCTTCAGGGGGATCCCGAAATCATCCAAGCACTGGACACGATTGCGGGTAAGGCCTGCCAGATAGTCCATCAGCTCTACGACCATCACAACCTTTGCGCCTTCCAGCGACATTCTTCTTGCCATAATCATGCCGATATCGCCGGAGCCTAAGATGACAACCTTCTTGCCCACCATAATATTCTGGCGGTTTACAAGGCGCTGAGCAGAGCCTGCGGTAAAGAGGCCGGAGGGGCGAGTACCGGGGACCATAATGCCTGCGCGGGTACGCTCTCTGCAGCCCATGGCAAGGACTATACTTCCCGCTTGAATACAAGCAAGGCCGTATTCGCTGCCGGTGCAGATGACTTCGTTGGTCTCGTTGTTGACCTGAAGAACCATCGCACCAAGCATATATTCAACGCCCAGTTCATTGGCTTGATCTACAAATCTGCTATAGTATTCAGGGCCGGTAAGCTCTTCGCCGAAGCGGGTCAGACCAAAGCCCGGATGGATACACTGCTGCAGGATTCCGCCCAGAGCATGATCCCGCTCTACGATAAGGACCTTCTCAGCGCCCTCTTGCTTTGCTGCGATGGCCGCCGCCAAACCTGCAGGGCCGCCGCCGATAATCACTACATCACATTTCATATTATTCATCGTTTCTCACACCTTCCCCTCAGCGAGTAGTACCGGTTACCATATAGGAACCTTCGATATTCTTATTGATATCCGTGGGCTCGCAATGCAGCTCGCGGGCCAAAATCTCAATCACCTTGGGGCCGCAGAAGCCTGCTTGGCAACGGCCCATTCCTGCGCGCACGCGGCGCTTTACAGCATCAACCGTTCTTGCACCCAAGGGGCGATGAATGGCCTCTAAGATCTCTGCTTCGGTGATGGTCTCACAGCGGCATACCACATTGGCATAAAGGGGATTCTCTTTGATCAGAGCGTCCTGCTCCTCCAAAGAACATTCGCTGAATTTCACAATGCCCTTGCGCTCTTTAATAAAATGATCCTTCAGCTTGAAGCCGGCGCCATGATAGAGCATCTGCTCCACGACATATTTACCCATAGAAACAGAAAGCGTCAGGCCGGTGGAACGAACGCCGGAAAGATTGACATAGCCTTCCAGATCATCCCAGATATCGAAATGCAGACCCTCGGGATTCCGATTGGGGCGCAAGCCGGAATATTGGGTGATGGTATCGCGGACATTGACATTGGGGACCAGATTGGTAACATCAGCGGTGATGGATGCCAAGCCTTCTGCGCTGGTAGATTTATCGGTCTTGGAATCCTGATCCTCGGCAGTGGGGCCTACCAGCATGTTGCCATGAATGGTGGGGCACATCAGCTTCCCTTTGGTAACCTTGGTGGGAATGGGGAGCACAATATGCTCTACCTGGCAAGAGGTATTCTTATCCAAAATAAAGAACTGACCCTTACGAGCAACCACCTTATATTCAGCCTTGCCAACCATCTCCGCAATCTCATCGCAATAAAGACCTGCGCAGTTGATGACATACTTGGTCTCGATGGTTTCATCGGTGGTTACCACGCTCTTAATTTTCCCATTTTCGGTATGAATATCCGTTACCTTGGTGTTCAGCAAGAACCGAACGCCGTTGGCGCAAGCATTCTCTGCCATTGCCTGCACAAAGATAAAGGGATCAATAATGCTCTCTCTGGGGATCCAGAGGCCGCCCTTCACCTCAGGATTGAGATTGGGCTCCATCTCCAGCAGCTGCTCGCCGGATTTATATTCAATATCATAGACATGGTTGCGGAATGCTTTTTCCTTAATCTCGGGCAATTTTTCAAACTGCTCTTGGGTAATAGCAGGCAGGATCGCACCGATCCGAGAGAAAGGGACGTCCAGATCCTTTACAATCTCATCATACATGGGATTGGCTGCCACCACCAGCTGAGATTCCAGCGTACCGGGAGCGGCATCATAGCCGGTATGGATGATGGCACTATTGGATTTGGAAGCATCGCCCCCTACATCATCATTTTTTTCTACTACGATTACATCCACCGCGTACTTGGAAAGTTCGCGGGCCACCGCACAGCCGACTGCGCCTGCACCGATGACAACAACATCTGTTTTGAGCATAACAAAACACCTTCCTCATCAAAATCATTTCTTTGAGCCCTAAAGAAAGTACTCTATGGATCAGTATAACATATGGTCAAGATGTTTGCAAGATGTTTGC
>JAZMZQ010000148.1:0-15601 GCA_045586045.1 Eubacteriales bacterium | reverse complement strand
ACCATTTTTTCATTGAAAAGCAATCCTTTATTGAAATTTTCCTCATTTATGGTAGAATAATAAAAAAGAAAGGAGAGATTTTATGAATTCCGTAACCCTTCGGGCCTATGCAAAAATCAATCTCAGCTTGGATGTTACCGGCAAACGGGAGGATGGCTATCATCTTCTGGAATCGGTCTTTCAGGGCATCTCTCTTTATGACGATATTAAGGTCTTCAAGGAAAAGGGAAGCGGCGGCATCTCCATCCGCTGCAATATCCCCTATATACCCACCGATGAGCGCAATATTGTCCATAAGGTGGCTTCCGCTTTTTTCAAAGCGGCAAACATTGAAAATTATCAAATCCGCATCGAGCTGAATAAAACCATCCCCTCAGGGGCAGGCTTCGGCGGCGGAAGTGCCGACGGCGCGGCGGTTTTTTCCGCCCTTTGCCGCCTTTATCAGCATCCCTTCCCCATTGAGGAGGCGATTGATATCCTTACCCCCTTGGGCGCAGATATCCCCTTCTTCTTATATAGCGGCACCATGCTGGCAAAGGGGATCGGTGAGATTCTCTCCCCCGCTCCCGCCTTGAGGGATTGCTTTATTGTCTTGGCAAAGCCCAAGGCCGGCGCTTCCACCAAGCTGATCTTCCAAAAGCTGGCGGAAGAAGGAATTCAAAAGCGCCCTGATACCCAAAAGGTGCTTCAGGCTTTAGAAACGGGCGATCTTCCAATGCTTGCCGCCTCCACCGCCAATGTATTGGAAAATGCCACGATTCCCTACTGCCCCAAGATCCAATCTTTGAAGGATATACTCTCGGAAAACGGAGCGATCCTTTCCATGATGAGCGGTAGCGGAAGCGGCGTATTCGGCCTCTTTGAGGAAGAGAGCGCCGCAAAAAAAGCGGCGAGAGCCTTACGGCGCTCCACTCGCTTTGTGCATATTGCGCGGCCGGTTTGCCGCCCGATGAAAACCACATTCTAATGCAAAAAGGACTCGAAGGGGCACCCTTCGAGTCCTTTTTTGTTTATAAAATTGGAATTCCTGCTTCCTTGCAGATTCTCTTTGTCTGCTCATCCCAGATCGATGCCTGCACCTCGCCGATATGGGCGCTGCCCATCAGCAGCATGCAAAGGCGGCTTTGGCCCACGCCTCCGCCGATGGTATAGGGCAGCTCTCCTTTCAGAAGAGCGCTATGGAAGGGCAGGCTTGAGCGATCCTCGCAGCCTGCAATTTTCAGCTGCTTCGCAAGGCTCTCGGGGCTTACGCGGATTCCCATAGAGGAAATCTCAAAAGCCTGCTGCAGGGTCTCATTCCAGAAAAGAATATCGCCGTTGAGATCCCAATCATCATAATCGGGCGCACGGCTATCGTGGGGCTTGCCGGATTTCAAGGCACCGCCGATCTTCATCAAAAAGACCGTCTTATGCTCTTTCACAATCGCATTCTCCCGCTCCTTGGCAGAGAGATCGGGATAGCGATCCTCCAGCTCTTGGGTGGTAATATAAGTAACCTCACGGGTAATGGCGGGGCGAATATTCAGCTGCGGGAACATAATCCGAAGGGTCTGATCGGTCTCGCAAATAGCGCCCACAATCTTCTCTACTACGTTCTTTAAGTATGCTTCGGTGCGATCCTCTTTTTGAATAATTTTTTCCCAATCCCATTGGTCTACATAGATGGAATGAAGATTATCCAATTCTTCATCTCTGCGGATGGCGTTCATATCAGCATAAAGACCGGTATCATTGGAAAAGCCATATTCCTTCAGCGCGAGGCGCTTCCATTTTGCAAGGGAATGGACCACATCCGCATTGGTGCCGGTATCTCGGATCTCAAAGCGTACCGGCCGCTCCACGCCGCTCAGATCGTCGTTCAAGCCGGAGGCGGTCTCCACAAATAAGGGGGAGGATACCCGCCGAAGATTCAGCGCGCCGCAAAGCATATCCTCAAAAAGCCGCTTGACCAAGCCGATGGCTTTTTGGGTATCATAAAGAGATAATACAGGGCGATAGCCCTCGGGGATCTTCACTTGACTCATTTTTTCTGATAACTACCTTTCTTTTTTGAAAAAATCATTTCTCACCATACTCCCGCCGCAGGATGCTATGGGGAGGAAGGGAAATGGGAACTCTCACCCGCATTTGGGCATGGGGCGCACTTTCGATAGCGGCTCCCCTTTCATCTTCCATTGCGGAAATGATGATTTTTTGAGGCTCTTGATCGGGAGAGAGAATCCATAAGGGCTCTCCTACGGAGAATTTATTCTTTTGAATCAGCCAGCCCTCTTGCTCATCCGCCACCGCCACCACATCGGTGGTACGCCGATAGCCGCTGTCGGCAGGATTTTGGGCTTCCGCATCAGGGGTGCCGAAGAAAAAGCCGGTGGTATAATCTCGATGAGAGACCGCCTTCAACTCCTCCAAAAGGCGCTCATCAAAGGGCTTGCCCGCCTTCAGATCATCCAGCGCTTTTCGATAAGCCTTGGCCGTGCAGGCGGCATAATAGAAGCTCTTCATCCGCCCCTCGATTTTAAGGGATTTGACGCCCGCTTCCTCCAGCTCCTTCAAATAAGGCATCAGGCATAAATCCTTGGAATTCAAAATATACGTGCCCCGCTCATCCTCTTGGATGGGAAAATATTCCCCCGGCCGCTGCTCTTCCATCAAGGCATAATTCCAGCGGCAAGGATGGGAGCAAGCGCCCCGATTGGCGCTGCGGTCGGTCATGGCGGCGGATAGCAAGCATCTGCCGGAATAGGAAATGCACATCGCTCCGTGAACAAAGCACTCCAATTCCAGTGAGGAAGGGATTTTGCTGCCGATGGAGCGAATCTGCTCCAATGTAGCCTCCCTTGCCAATACCAATCGGCAAGCGCCCAGCTCATGATAGGCCATGGCCGCCTCATAATTGGTCACGTTGGCTTGGGTGGAAATATGGATGGGGACGCTTGGCGCATAGCGCTTGGCAAGGCGAAGGATCCCAAGATCCGCGATGATCATTCCATCCGGCCGTAATGTTTCTAAATATTCTAAAAAGGCAGGCAAGGCTTTAAGATCCTCTTCTGTGGGATAAATATTGACCGCCACATAGATCTTTTTCCCTGCTTGATGGCAGAAATCTACCGCCTCTTGAAGCTGCTGCTCATCAAAATTTCCTCCTGCCGCCCGCAGAGAAAAGGAGCGAAAGGCGCAATATACAGCATCAGCCCCATACCAAACGGCATATTTCAACTTTTCAAAATTGCCTGCCGGCGCTAAAAGTTCCATGCTCATACTACGGTCTCCGTCCCGCCTACAAGAGACTCTACTCTACGAAGATTCTCCCGATGCTCAGAAGCACTTTCGGCGAAATACATTGCCCCATTCTCCGCTGTAACAAAATACAACGCTTCCGTTGCCTCCGGAGAGAGCACCGCTCCGATGGCTTCCTTGCCCGGATTGCCGATCGGGCCGGGGGTAAGACCTTCATTGAGATAGGTATTATAGGAATCCCGCGCCGTAAGATCCTCAGCAGAGATCTTCTCGTGGCCGGCGGGCAAAATATAAGCAATGGTTGCTTGAGATTGCAGATAAGGAAAATTGCTCTTTAAGCGATTGAAATAAACCTGCGCGCCCTTAGCAAGCTCCTTGCCCCCTTCCTCCTGCAGAATGGAGGCTAAGGTGATCAGCTCATCCAAAGAATATTTACTTCTCTTGATCAGCTTTTTATTTTCTTCGGTAAGGACCTGCTCCTCGAAGCGATCCAGAATCCGCTCTACCACAGCCAGAGCCGATTCTCCTTTGGTCATTTCATATTCACCGGGATAGAGATACCCTTCCAAGCGATAATTACGCTCGGGCAATTTTTTCAAGAAAGAATAGTCGGAGAAATCATAGGTCTGCAAGACTTTCTCCAGTTCTTCTCTTTCAAGATACTTTTTAGAATCGCAAAGATCTGCCACCAGCTCTTCTTGGGTCTGCCCTTCATGGATTTCGAAGGAAAGGATCTTCTTATCCTCTGAAGTCGCCCGCAGGGTGGCGATGATATGATTATAATCATCCTTGCAATTGACTGTGAACTCCCCATGCTCATATTTACCATCGGCTTTTTTCAGCATACTGTAAAGCCGAAAGACAACGGGATGCTCAATGATTCCGGCCTTTTTCAATTCTCTTGCAATGGCGCCGGTAGAGCTGCCCTCCTCCAGCGTAACAATCACTTCCTTATCGGGGCGGATCAGGCCCAAAACCTCATTTCCTACGCCGCAAAGGTAAGCGGCCAAAAAGATACTGACCACCAGAATACAGCTATAGTAGATTAAGGTATTGCGATATTGCAGAAGATTTTCCTTGGAAAAGAGCATCTTGGCTTGAAATTTTTTAGGCCGTGCCACCGATTGCTCCAAAGGCCGCTCTTCCTTGATCTGCTCTTTCGCCGAAGGCTTTTTGGGGGCAGGATAAGAGCCTGCCGGATTTTTGATTTTTTTGGCGGGGGATGCGCCCCCGGCTCCCGGATATGCGCCTGTTATATTGCGTTTTTTCTGATCCATTTTCAAAACTCCTCAGAAACGATGCTTCATATAATAATACAGCATAATTATACATGATAGATTATAGATTGTAAAGCATAAAAAAATACACCTTCGTTTTGAAAACGAAGGTGTATTTAATCAGATGCGTTCTTTAATCAAAATTCCCTCGGCAGAAGATTTGAAGGCAGCCTCCATAATCTTCATGGAACGGCGCGCCTCATCGGGCTGGACAGCGACCTTCGAATAATCGCCGCTCTCCATTGCATCTACCAGCATCTCATGGAGCATATGGTTGCTGGTTTTTTCAGCAATATCCACATGATAGGACTCCGTGGTGCCCTTGGGTCTTGCTGCCATAGTGCGGGTGGGGCCTGCGGCAGTATAGACAATTCCCATCTCCCAATCCATCTCGGTATCCAATTCCTTCACAACGTCGGCGCCGCTGGACCAATCCTGAATGGTCAAACCGCCACCATCGCAGTTGATATACCAGCGAGGCAGGGTGGTGAAATGATGGGTACCGATCTCAATCAAAGCGTTGACTCCATTTTCAAATTTCATCATCAGCTTGAAGTTATCATCGACTTCCTCATATTTCAGCTTCAGCACCTGCGCATAAAGCTCTACTACAGGGCTATCGATCAGCATCAAAAGCTGGTCGATCAGATGAACGCCCCAATCCAGCATCATGCCGCCGCCTGCAACTTTCGTGCATCTCCAGTCGCCGGGGATGCCTCGAGCGCCCTGCACACGGCTCTCAATAAAGAAGGGAGTGCCGATTTTTTTGTTTTGGATAATATCTTTAACGATTAAGTAATCTCTGTCCCAACGGCGGTTTTGATGGACGGTAAAGATCTTGCCGGTCTCCTTGGCTACTGCCAAAACCTCTTCCAGTTCCTCAGAATCCATCATGACCGGCTTCTCGCAAAGGACATGCTTCCCTGCTTTCAACGCCTTGATGGCATATTCTTTATGGAAATTATTGGGAGTGCTGATCAGCACCAGATCAATCTCCTGATCCTGCAGCATTGCATCGGCAGTCTCATAAGCGATCAACCCAAATTCTTCTAAATCCTCGTATTTCTTGGGGTTAATATCATAAACACCCTTTACTTCCATACGGGAAATTTTATTTGTTACCAGCCTTTCATGGAAATGGCCCATGCCACCCCATCCGATAATACCCATCTTAAACATATAAGTCTACCTCCTTGATATGCTTCATCGCAAGAATTTTACATCCTTTTTCCCTAAAATGCAACCACTAAAATTGAAAAGAACAAAAAACCAATAAATTACTGCAAATTTATACTGAACTTTTGCCATTCTCCGGTTTCAGAATCAAACCATCCTTTTCAAGCAAAACCTTTTTTCGGAAAGGAACTGAAAAAAGGGGCTGTAAAAAAATCAAAATGATTTTTTACAGCCCCTCCCCTTTTTCTTTAAGGTAAGTCCTTTTTTCGGTGCCTTACGCCCAGAAAACGTCGGCGTTGAGATCTTCAAACATCATGGCTTCCTTCAAGACATTGATTGCTTTCTCAAGGCCTTCCTCGGTGCTCATCAGAGCATCCTCATGCTCGATGGATACGGTGCCTTCATAGCCCACAAGACGCAGCTGGCTCATCATCTTCTTCCAGGTGAGCATATCGTGGCCATAGCCAAGAGAACGGAAGTACCAACGACGCTCAGCAAGATTGCCGAAGGAGCCGGGATCAAGAACACCATTCTTCTTAATTTCTGCTTCATCCAGATAAACATCCTTGGCATGGAAATGATGGATGGCACCCTTCAATTCCTTAATCGCCTCTACAGGATCGATGCCCTGCCAGAAAAGATGGGAGGGATCGAAGTTTGCGCCGATAATATCCCCTACTGCCTCGCGCAATTTCAGCAAAGTCTTGGGGTTATATACGCAGAAACCGGGATGCATCTCGAAGGCAATTTTCTTAATGCCATGGGCTTTTGCAAATTCAGCAGTCTCTTTCCAATACTTAATGATAATATCCCACTGATAATCCAGAATTTCGCCAAAATCATTGGGCCAGGCGCAGGTAACCCAGTTGGGATACTTAGAGCCCTCGCTATCGCCGGGGCAGCCGGAGAAGCCGATAATGGTATCGACGCCCATGGCTTCTGCAAAGAGGATGGCACCGATAAACTCATCGTGATACATCTTTGCCTCTTCCTTATTGGGATGAACAGGATTGCCATGGCAGGAAACCGCTGCTGCGCTCAGGCCGTATTTGGCCATAATATCCTTCATCTCCTGAATCTTTTCGGGATGATCCATAATGGTATTGGGATCGGTATGATGCTTGCCGGTGGTGCCGCCGCAGGCAAGTTCCAGAGTCTGCACCCCTAATTTGCTCAGATAAGCGCAGGTCTCCTCAAAAGAACGATCTCTGAAAAGAGCGGTAAATACGCCGAGTTTCATGATAAAATTCCTCCTGAAAGTAGATTTTTCTTAATTCAAAGTATAAAGCAAGGCACTGAAAAAATCAATCCTTTTTAGCCTTTTTAATCATCTTTTTATCGATGGTAATAACCGCAAAATGATCCGGCCTTGCCGAGCAGAGGCACTCTGCAACCTTGGCACGAACCTGCTCATCGGTCATAAAGAATCCAAAGGGTAATACAATGTCGAAAAGAATATTGGTATGGGTGGGGCCTTTTACCAATCTCAGATCATGGAAATCCAATTCTTCATCGATGGCCGCCAGAATCTCGGTAATTTCTTCCCGCAGGATATGCAGCTGCGGATCGTTGGTTACAATCGGGTCCATATGGATGGTCAGAAAGATGCCGCGTCCGGTGCGAAATTCCCGCTCAATATTATCGATCAGATCATGGCTTTCCAATACATCCCGATGGGCGGGCACTTCCGCATGAAGAGAGGCAAATAATCGGCCTGCACCATAATTATGGACCTCCAGATCATGAACGCCTACAATCCCTTCATAGCCCATCACTGCCGCCTTGATCTCCTCGGCCAGATCTTCATCGGCCCCCTCGCCTACCAAGATCTGGATGGTCTCCCACATCAGCGTAAGCCCCGAATAGAGGATCAAAATTGCGACTGCGACGCCCATCAGCCCATCGGCATTATAGCCGATCACGGGAGTCAGCAATACCGAAATCAAGATGGCAAGAGTGGCCACCACATCATTTCGGCTATCCTTTGCCCCTGCAAACAAGGTCTCACTATCGATGGCCTTGCCCATCTTCCGATAGAAGAAATATTGCCATAGCTTCAATAGCACCGAAAGGATCAATGCTGCCAGCATAGGCAAGGTGATCTGCGCTTCTTCGGGAGCAAAGATTTTCGGGAAGGATTCCCGAATCAGCAAAAAGCCTGCCACAGCCATCACCACCGCAATCAGCAGGGTGGTAATATATTCCATCCTTCCATGGCCGTAAGGATGATCCTCATCGGCTTGCTTTGCCGCAAGGCGGAAGCCGACCAAGGTCAGCACCGAGGAGAGGCCGTCGGTCAAATTATTAATACCATCCGCCACAATGGCGATGGCGCCGAAAAGAGTGCCGATCAGAATCTTCCCTCCTGCCAGCAGCAGATTGGTAAAGATTCCTACCGCTCCTGCCACCGATCCATAGCGGGCACGAACCAGCGGATCGGCGGTATTTTGATAATCTTTAATAAATACTTTTTGGATGATTTTGGTAATCATAAAATCTCCCTAAAAAAGAGCAGGCGGACCTGCTCTTTTTATTTTCATGAAAGTGTATTTTGAGCCGGTGTTTGCTGATCCGATGCAGCCTGAGCAGGCGCTTGCTGCTCGGGCACCAAGGGCGGCATATTCTGATAGACCGGCACAATGAAATGAGCCTTGGCATTGGGATCGGAATAAGCCTTTTTCAAAAGAGCAGCCTCTTTCTTCGGCGCACCCTTATCCGACATATAAGCACTATCGGTCATATAGGCATACCGCATGAAATAGGGGGTTACATCTCCCCGATCCAAATACCATTCCTTGATCCAATGAGCACCGCCGATGATTGCTTTTTCCGGAGTATTCCACCCATAATTCTTGGCAGCAACCATCGCATAGTTGGGATTGTTGCCGTAGGCATAAATGCCATAGAAATTATAGTAGGTATCTCCCAAGGCATAATTCTCTTGCCTATTTTCAGGCTTCACTGAATTCGGCACATATACCCAAGGAAGCGTATTCATTCCCTTGGCAAAGGGAGAGGTGGCGTGGCCGCTTTCAATGGCCATGCGGCAAGCGATGTAAAGAGGATTCATCATCACTGATTTGGAGGCGGTGAGAATCATGCCGACCGCTTCCTTTTCACTAAAGAGCGCTCCCTCTTTTTCTTCCCAAATTGCCTTCACTTGAGAAGCGGTCCAATTGCCGAATTTATAGGTATCAATATCCAAAAACGCAAAAATATCGTTTTCATTGAGATAATTCAAAGGGTCGATATAATCCTGCGTGGATTTATATTTGGCAGGAGCATCGGCATAATCCACTCCTACATCCACAAAGCTGAAAGTCCAATTCGGATGGGCTTTTTTCAAAGCTTCAATGCCTGCCTTATAGCGTTCCGGCATTTCCACCTCAGTATAAGCCCATCTCACATAATCCTTATGAATATAGCCTTTTTTGCCGGGCGTATTTTTATTGCTGCTGATCAGCTGCACCCGACACCAATCTCCCTCCATCCCGTAATAATAGATGCGGGTATTGGTTGCAGTTATATTATGCACCACGCTGTATTCCGAGCCCGGCCCGCTGCGCATATTAACCTGATTGCCTTTGGTGCGGGCAAAGGTATAATCCGCATGGGATGCATCGGTAACATCAATGGTATATTTTTTCTCGCCGATGGTCAAATGGATTTTGGCACGGCCCACCCCAAGATCCATCACATCCCCTAATTTATAGGGCGTTTGGGCATAAGGATTGGCCTCATCGGGATAATGCTCCACCGCCACCTGAAGCGGCTCGCTTCCATTATATTTTTTGATGATACATTTTTTGAAATTGGCATTGGTTGCCACATAATAGGCCTGATCGGCGCGGAAATTGAGATAAAATCCGCTTACCTCCAAAAGGGAAGCCGCCTGCGTAGATTTATGATAGCGGTAGAGGACCGCTGCTGCCTCCGCGCGGGTAGCATTATCAAGGGGATGAAATTTCCCTTCAGAGCCCACAATGATCCCCGCCGCAGCACATTTATCAACCGATGTACGTGCCCAAGAGGCGATCTTTCCTTGATCCGCAAAGGTAGGCCCGCCGCTTGCGGGCAAGGCCCTCTTCAATACTTTTTCGATGGTGCGCACCAGCATGGCGCACATTTCCTGGCGGGTAATATTCCGATTGGGCGCGAATTTAGTGGCGCTCATTCCGCTGACCACGCCCATCGCATAGGCCCATGCGATATATTTACGCCCCCAATAGGTCTCTCCCACATCTTTGAAGGGGATTTCCGTATAGCTGCTCACATCTGCATTGCAGAGATTGGCCATGGCGGTGGCGAATTGAGCACGGGTGATTTTTTGAGTCGGCTTAAAAGAAAAATCTCCCACGCCTACAAAAAGGCCCGAATCTACCGCACCTGCCACATCTTCATAATACCACGCTTTCGGATTCACATCCTCAAAGCGATCTGCAGGTGCTGCCGCCGCCTCAAAAGTGATGGTGCTGAAAAGCAGCACAATCACCATCATCAGTGCAATAAAATTCTGCTTCTTCATCATTACATTTCCCAGTTATGCGCTACTTCCTGCACATCATCATCATCGTCCAGTGCATCCAAAAGCAGCTGCATCTTAAAGCGATCCTTTTCATCGGTAAGGCTCACGTTATTATCTGCAATACGGGTAATTTCAGCAGTGGCGAATTGATAGCCTGCTTCCTCCAACGCTACGCGAACAGCAGAAAACTGCTCCGGAGCAGTGGTAATCTCAAAGGCTTCTCCTTCGCTATCGAAATCATCGGCACCGCTATCCAGCGCACACATCATCAGCTCATCCTCATCCACATCTTCCTTCTCGATGATGATCAGGCCGCATTGCTTAAATTGCCAAAGCACACTGTTGCTGGCGCCTAAGTTGCCGCCGAATTTATCGAAATAATGGCGCAGAGAGGCTGCTGTACGATTGCGGTTATCGGTAAGGCAATCCACCACTACCGCAACCCCGCCGGGGCCGTAGCCTTCATAAACCAAGGATTCATAGTTGCTGCTATCGCCCTCGCCTGCGGCTTTTTTGATGGCGCGCTCAATATTATCATTGGGCACATTGGCAGCCTTTGCCTTGGCAATGGCATCTGCAAGGCGGGAATTGGCGGCAGGATTGGCGCCCCCTTCCTTTACAATGACCATGATCTCTTTTGCCATTTTGGTAAAGATCTTCGCCCGCTGGGCATCGGTCTTTCCCTTCTTATTTTGAATGTTATGCCATTTGGAATGTCCGGACATGAATTTTCGCTCCTTATCGATATTTTTCTCATTCTACATCATACCATAAGTCGGCCCCGATTTCAAGAGCGAAATAATGGTTGAATTCACCATTTTTCCATGATATAATCGAGATGAAAATCAATCTTGGGAGTTTCCTTTTTATGAAGAATAAAAATCTCAAAAAAACCATTTTGTTCGGCGTGCTGATTTTAATCTTGATGCTGATCGGCCGCCCCACCGCCTACGGCTATCTTCATCCCGCCGATCCGCTGGTGCTGCTGGCCGCTTTAATGCTTCCCGCTCCTTACGCCATGCTGGCGGCAGGGATCGCCGGAGCCGCCGCCGATCTTTTGAAGGGCTATTATCTGCTGGCCCCCCTCACGCTGATCCTGCGCATTTTAATGGTCCTTTTGGTCAAAAAACTCACCGCCCTCTCCCCTGCCAAAAAGCATGAGGAATTGCTTGCCGCGCCTGCCGCCTTTTTGCCGGTCGTGCTCTATTTTTTGGGCGAGCTGGTCTTCGGCCTCTTGGCGGGAGCCAAAAAAGCCGCTTGGTCTTCTGCTTTGGGTACTTTGAATAAAAATTTGATCCAAGCCGCCGCAAGCGTCTTGCTTTTCATTTTTATCTACGATATGGTTAAAGGTTTTTCTGCCGCCCGCGCTCAAATGAAGGCGGAAAAGGAAGCTTTGGAAAGGAGCGAGAAAGATGAATAAATTGCGTTTTGCCATCGCCGGCTACGGTTCCATCGCCAAGGTTCACGCCTTAGCCTCCTGCCAGGCTGCCCTCTTTTTTGAGCAGGAGACCATCCCCGAGCTGGTGGGCGTCATGAGCCGCACACCGAAGGAATGTGCCCTTCCCCATGTGAAGCATTATACCTCCTTGGAGGAGATGGTTCTTGCCACTCGCCCTGATTTTTTGGATCTTTGCATGCCCCATCATCTGAGAAAGGAATCGGTGGCCTTTGCTGCCGAGCGGGGTCTGCCCATCTATTGCGAAAAGCCCTTGGCATCCTCGCTGGAGGAGGCGGAGCAGCTGGCAGCCCTTGCCCGCGATCTGCCCACTGCCATGGCCTTTGAATATCGCTTCATCCCTGCAGTAACGTTGATGAAGCGCAATCTTCATTTGATTGGCAAGCTCATTGATTTCAGAGCCGTCTATTTCCATGACAGCTATCTTCTGCCTCGGGCAAAAACGTGGCGGATGACTTTGGAAAACGGCGGCGGCGCCCTTTTGGATTTAGGGGTTCATATGCTGAATCTTTTGGAATATCTTTTAGGGCCCTTGGAATACCGTAAAGCGGAAAAAACCATCTATTTCCCCGATCGCAACGAAGTGGATGAATATGGCATCATGCATCTTTCCAATGGTGAAGTATTGGGTACCATGGAGGCTTCCCGCGTTCATGCCAATGAGGGGCGCAATAAAGTGGTTACCCTCTATGGAGAGACCGGCTCTCTGACCCTTGATCTGGATCGCCCCTATGAGCTGCGCCATTATGATCTGCCTACCAAAACGACCACCATTCTGCGGGCAGAGGATTCCCTTCTCCAAGAGCTGATGTATCCCGCACCGCGGCAGAGCTTGGGCTTCTATCAGGATTCTCATACCTGCTCCCTTTTGCATTTTGCCAAATTCCTTTATACAGGCGAGGAGGACCCCCTGATCTCCACCTTTGAGGACGGCCTTTCCGCTCAGGAATTACTCTCCCATATTTTAGAATAAAACATGGCGGCAAGGACGAAATATCCTTGCCGCCTTTTAATGTACGTTATTATATTTTTCTTCCTTTCGATATTGGGAAGGGGTCTTGCCCACCCATTGACGAAAGCGCCGAGAAAAATAAAACTGATCGCAAAATCCCAGCCGCTCGGCAATGGTGCGGATGGAACGATCGGTGAGGGCAAGCTGCCGCTGAGCCTCAAAGCAGAGCATTTCATCAATATATTGCCCCGGTGTCTTGCGCAGTTCCTTTTGGAAAAGGCGGGAGAGCCCTGCCTCCGAAAGATAAACCCGCTCCGCAAGCTCCCGAACAGAAAGCTGCAGGGAAAGATGCTCCCGAATGAAGGAAAGGGTTTTGCGCACCGGTCGGGAATATTCCGCCTTCTCTGCCCGAATTCCCGCCTCCTGCAAAAAGGCCGCCAGATCTTCCAGCACCGCCGCCTTCATTTTCAGCACCGCGCCCACGGCGCGCTCCTCTCTTAATTGCTGCAATAGCTCAAGCCGCCCTGCAGGCAACGGCAATTCAAGGATCTGATGAATGCCGGCGCAAAGATCATAGCCATCGCTTCCCATCAGATTGATGTGAAAATAAAATTTCTCCGCATAAGAGGGGCAATTTCCTCGAAACGGCAAGCCGGCAGGGATCAAATACATAAAGCCTGCTTTCATTTGGATGCGGCCGCCCTCCCATTCCAAAAAAGCCTCTCCGGATATCGGATAATAGAGGCGGGAATAAGGGCTGCAAAATCCCTGATTCCATTTTTGATCCAAAAGCGCAAAGCTGGCATCAGAAAATTTCGGATTCCATAGATTCAGTTGATCGCTCATCTGCAAACGATTGCTTTTCATATAGGGCGCCCTCCTCTTTCGGTTTCTCCATATTTTCGGAGAAAAACACATGGATTTCCCGTTGATTTTTCATTAAAATAAAAGTAAAGTCCATATTTATTTTATCATACCTTTTCAAAAAAGCAAGGAGGAGAAAAATGAGCAGCTATGTAACCAAAAAAACCATCGGCGATACCGCATGGTTTACCCATGATCGCTTTGGCATGTTTATTCATTTCGGGCTTTACGCCTTGCCTGCACGGCATGAATGGCTTCAAACCCGCGAGGAGATCTCCGAAGAAGATTATAGGCGGTATTTTGAGCATTTCAACCCTGATCTGATCGACCCCAAGGATTGGGCAAAGCAGGCCAAGGCAGCAGGGATGAAATATGTAGTCTTTACCACCAAGCATCATGAAGGCTTTTGCCTCTACGATAGCCAATATACCGATTTTAAGGTGACCAATACCCCTTATGGCAAAGATCTTTTGCGGGAGGTGGTAGACGCTTTTCGGGCTGAAGGCTTGCGCATCGGCTTTTATTATTCGCTGCTTGATTGGCATCATCCCGATTTTACCGTAGATGTCCTTCATCCCGATCGAAATCGGCCGGAAAAGGTTGCCGATAATAAGAATCGGGATATGCGCCGCTATGCAAAATATATGCGGGATCAGGTAACCGAGCTTCTGACCAACTATGGTGAGATTGATATCCTGTGGTTTGATTTTTCCTACACCGATGAACGCAATGCGAAAAAATTCACCCATCTCCCCGATCTTTTGGGCAAGGGCAAGGAGGATTGGGAGGCGGAGGAATTGATCAAAACCGCGCGTACCTTACGCCCCGGCATCATCATCGATAACCGCACCCAGATCGAGCAAGATCTCTTTACCCCCGAGCAATTCCAGACCACCCAATGGATCACCCATCCCGAAACCGGCGAAAAGGTAGTGTGGGAAGCCTGCCAGACCTTTAGCGGCTCTTGGGGCTATTATCGGGATGAGACCAGCTGGAAATCTCCCGAAATGCTGCTCTCTATGCTGATCCGCTCGGTTTCCTTGGGCGGTAACCTCCTGATGAATGTAGGGCCTACCGCAAGAGGCTATTTTGATTACCGTGCAGAAGAGGCGCTCAAGGTCTATGCCGATTGGATGAAATATAATAGCCGCTCCATTTATGGTTGCACCATGGCAGAGCCCGAGTTCAAAGCACCCCAAGGCTGCCTCCTTACCCAAAGCGAAGATGGGAAGCGGCTTTATATCCACCTTTTGGAATACCCCTATCGCTTTATGACCATGGATCACCTTGCCGGCAAGATCCAATATGCCCAATTTCTTCATGATGCCAGCGAGATCCATTTCAGTGAGCAGATGCCCTATCAATACAACCATAATGGAAAGGGCATCGATCAGACCGAAGCGGTTGCTTTCGAGATCCCCCAACATCGCCCCAACTGCCGAATCCCTGTTATTGAGGTTTTTCTGAAGTAAAATCGACTTTTCTAAACAAAACTGCGGAATGCAAAAATTGCACTCCGCAGTTTTTATTTTACCTTTTTCCCTTTCTTTTTGCCATCTCCGCCGCCAATATCGGCGCCATCCAAATGATCTCTTTGGGAGAGGATCAACGCTGTTTGATTCGCTCCTATTACCAAAAATCAATTTATAAGAGCATATTCCCAATCCTCTATTGCCCCGTCGCTGATCCTTCCTCTGCTTCTCCTTTTCAGAGTTTTGTTAGTAACAATCATATCATAAATACGAAAAGAAATCAAGGCGAAGCCTTGTATGTTATCCGCAGCTTACTGCGGTATGGAATCATTTTCGCAAGAAAATGGATGGAATCCACCGTAGGTGGCATGGAATCAATCCGAAGGAAAATACACGCTAAAGCGTGATGACATACGCCTTGCGGCGATTACATACTCGCTAACGCGAGATTACATACCAATCCTTCGGATTGGATAAAAAATAAAGCACTTCTTTCGAAGTGCTTTATTTTTTGGTGGAGACAACTGGAATCGAACCAGTGACCCCCTGCATGTCAAGCAGATACTCTAACCAGCTGAGCTATGCCACCATCGCCATGCTATTTTACTATACGGGGGTTGATTTGTCAACCCCCGTATTTTC
>JAZMZQ010000147.1:0-9520 GCA_045586045.1 Eubacteriales bacterium | reverse complement strand
CGGTACAGAAACAGGCGGCACCTTTGGCTTTTGGGGCGGCATTCTCGGCGCCATCTGCGCCACGCTCGGTGTGGTTATGCCTTCCTTCATTGTGATCCTCATTGTGGCAAAAATTTATGATAAATTCCGCAAGAATAAAGGGGTGCAGGGCTGCATGAGCGGCCTTAAGCCCGCAGTTGTGGGAATGATCGGTGCAGCGATCCTCTCCATGGTAGGGACCGTGCTTTTCCCAAAGGGAATCATGGCCACTGATGCCCTTCAAAATCCCTCCCTTCCCATCTCGATTATTTTGGCTTCAGCCATGACGGTGCTGGCCTTCAAAAAGGTTCATCCCATCATTATCATCTGCATCTCGGCAGCGGTAGGCATCCTTTGCGGCTACTTTCTCCCATTTTTGACCATAGCATAAAAATAAGGAGTTCTTTGAGAACTCCTTATTTTTTATAAATCAATATTTCAAATTCCACCCTTGTGGTCAATGTATCAAGATTTTGCAATTTCTGATGATCCCTTTGAGAGGTGCGATAATAATAAGGCGTCATCTGAAAGAGGGCCGTAATATCCGCATTATTCTCCAAGTGAATCTCATAGCACACTTGACTCTTATCAATCAGGGTAAGCCCCTCCATTTCCTGAGGCTCAGGCCGATTGGGAATCGCGCGCTCATAAATTGCTTCTTTGAGCTCCCATAAATGATGTTCCCCCGGCACCACCCGAAAAAGATGCCCGCCCTCTTTCAATACCCTTTGATATTCCTCCCTTGCTAAAGGAGAGAAGATATTAAGAAGGCAATCCACCGATTGATCCCCCATCGGGATGGAAAAGCAGCTGGCTACCGCAAGAGCAGCAAATCCTTGCCGCTTTGCTGCCCATTTTAAGGCATCTTTTGAGATATCAAAACCGATCACATAGGGCTCATTAAGGCGCTTTGCGATTTCTTGGGTGTACCATCCTTCTCCGCATCCCGCATCTACCAAAACGGGGTGCTTTTTTTGAGTGTAAAAATACACTTGCTCCTGCAACGTTTCTCGCAGCAAAGAATAATATCCCTTCTCTAAAAAAGCGCAGCGCGAAGCCACCATTTCCCTATCATCCCCATGATTTCTTGCAGAAGAACGCTGGCTCATCAATAGGTTTACATAACCTTTCTTTGAAATATCAAAAGAATGGCCTGCCTCGCAGCAAAACGCCTGCTCTTTTCGCATCAATTTCCTCTTGCAAACAGGGCAACAAAGCAAATCCATCTTAATCTCTGCCCCCTATTCTCTTAAGAATTAAAGGTTTTTGTGTAAAGGATTCTTCCTTTACAGTGATTGCCTGCAAAAATCGCTCTTTTGCTGCAGAAAACCGTTTTTCATCGCAAGCATACATCCTTGCAATCGGCTCTCCCGCCTCCACCCGATCACCGCTTTTTTTCAAAAGGGTGATTCCTGCTTGGTAATCAAGCGTATCCTCTTTAGTAGCACGGCCTGCTCCCAATTGCATGGCAGCAATACCGATGCCTTGGGCGTCCATTTTAATCATCATGCCGCCTTGGGGCGCAAGAATTTCCTCTTGCTGCCATTCTTTTGCAGCGCGGGCAGCCAAAAAGGCCTCTAAATCGCCCCCTTGGGCTGCGATCCATTCCTTGAATTTCTCATATGCCAAGCCCTCATCAAGGGATTTTTTCACCTGCGCTCTTGCCTTATCAAGATCCCAACCATTGCAAAGGGAAAGCATCTCTTCCGCCAGCGCGCAAGCCACCTCTCTAAGATCGGAAGGCCCATTTCCTTGCAAGACAGAGATTGCCTCCTCCACTTCTAAAGCATTACCGATCGCGCTTCCCAAAGGCCGATCCATATCGGTAATCAAGGCTGCCATATTGCGGCCGTTTGCGCGGCCGATTTTCACCATCTCCTCGGCAAGGACGCAAGCATCCTCTTGGCTTTTCATAAAGGCACCGCTGCCGCATTTTACATCCAATACAATGCTTCTCGCTCCTGCCGCCAGCTTTTTACTCATGATGCTGGAGGCAATAAGAGGGATGGAATCAACCGTTGCGGTAACATCCCGAAGGGCATAAAGCTTTTTATCGGCAGGAGCCAGATTTCCGCTCTGCCCCACCACTGCAAGGCCGCTTTTTTCTACAATGGAGAAAAAATCCTTGGGAGAACATTCAACGCGATAACCCGGAATCGATTCCAGCTTATCCACTGTCCCGCCGGTATGGCCAAGGCCGCGCCCGCTCATTTTAGCGACTATGCCGCCCAATGAAGCGACAATCGGCGCTACAATCAAGGTAGTCTTATCTCCCACCCCACCGGTGCTATGCTTATCGACTGTCTTCTCTCCAAAATGAGAAAGATCCACTTGATCTCCGCTTTTTGCCATTTCCATGGTTAAAGCGGCAGTCTCTTCCTTTTCCATTCCTTGAAAGCAAACCGCCATGGTAAAGGCAGAAAGCTGATAATCGGGAATGGAACCATCGGTAATTCCACCGACCAAATAAGCCAGCTCTTCACCACTCAAGACGCCGCCGCGTTTTTTCTTTTCTATCAGATCATACATCCGCATCAGGCGATCAATCCTCCAAATTCTTTTGATCAAAGCCAAAGGGCAGCAGCTCAGATAAAGAATGCTGCTCTTGATATTCCTCATTGCCCCAGATTACCAAAAAATCAGGGCCGCAAAATTCAGCCATCACCTGCCGGCAGACTCCGCAAGGCGGCACATTGCTTTCCGCTTTCTCTCTGCCGCCCGCAATAGCAATCCCTTCAAATTCCCGCTCCCCTTGGGTAAGGGCAGCAGCAAAAGCCGCCCGCTCCGCGCAGATTGTGGCGGAATAAGCGGCATTTTCGATATTGAAGCCGAGATAAATCCTCCCGCTTTTGCCGAGAAGCGCCGCTCCCACCTTATATCCGGAATAAGGAGCATAGGCCTGCTCTCTTGCCGATAATGCGGCATCCATCCATTCTTTTTTATTCAGCATATGCTCTCCCCCTCTGAAAGGCTTGCGCCATACCAAGCCGCAATTGTCTGCCCGATATCGGCAAAGGTTGCCCGCGTACCATAATCCCGCGGCTCTTCCCCATAGAGAAGCAACGGAATATATTCGCGGGTATGATCGGTGCTCTCATCTCCGGGATCGCAGCCGTGATCTGCTGTAATCAAAAGGCGATCCCCTTCCCTCAGCTGCTCCATCAGCTTTGGTAAAAATGCATCAAAGGCCGAGAGCGCCTTGGCATAGCCATCGATATCTTGGCGATGGCCGTAAAGCATATCAAAATCCACCAAATTAATGAAGATCAGGCCATTCTCCTGCTCTTTTGCAAGCTTCAGAGCCATCTCCATTCCCTCTTCATTGCCATGGGTGGGATAGGAATCTTGAATTCCGCGGCCGGCAAAGATATCCGAAATTTTCCCTACGCCTACAGTCGGAATCCCCTTTTCCTGCAAAGCATCCAAAAGCGTTCTGCCGTAGGGCGCAAGAGAAAAATCCCTGCGATTGGCCGTGCGGGTAAAATGCCCTGCCGATCCGATAAAGGGTCGGGCGATCACCCGCCCAACGCCCCAATCTCCCTGCAGCATCGCACGGGCCTTTCGGCAAATTTCATAAAGTTCTTCCAAGGGAATCTTCTCCTCATGGGCAGCGATTTGAAAGACACTGTCTGCCGAGGTATAGACAATCAATTTTCCGCTTGCAAGATGCGCCTCCCCGTAATCAGCAATCACCTGCGTACCGGAATAGGGCAGGTTACAAAGAATCCCGTAGCCGGTCTCTTTTGTAAAAGCCTCCAGCAACTCTTTGGGAAAACCATCGGGAAAGGTCGGCAACGGCTTTTTAGAGATCAATCCTGCCAATTCCCAATGGCCTACCGTCGTATCCTTGCCGCAAGAGCGCTCCATAAGGCGGCAATAGGCCGCAGAAGGTTCTTTTTCCTTCGGCAGGTAATGGACCCCTTGGATGTTGCCAAGCCCCATTTTCAGCAAATGAGGGATATGAAAGCAGGGACTTTTGGAAATTCGCTTTAAGGTATTGGCATCGGCATCTCCAAATTCTTTGGCATCAGGAAGCGCGCCAATACCAAGGCTATCTAATACAATCAAAAAGGTTCTCATTATTTTTCCTCAATTGCCTGCGCCGTTCTCAGCGCAAGCTCCATCATATCGGTAAAGGAATTCTGCCGTTCCTCAGCAGTGGTTGCCTCCCCCGTTACCAAAGAATCCGAAATGGTGCAGATGGCAAGGGCACGCTTGCCCAAGCGTGCGGCATTCATATAAAGGGCTGCCGCTTCCATCTCTACCGCCATTGCCCCCATTTTTGCCCATGCAAGGGTATCTCCCGCACCATCGTCATAAAAGGTGTCGGAAGATAAAAGATTGCCCACATGGAAGGAAAGCCCCATCTGCTCCGCCTGCTCCACGCAGGTGCGCAGAAGAGAAAAATCTGCAATAGGAGCAAAATTCCCCCGCAAATGATATTGATCCCCATAGCGGGAATTGGTGCATGCACCTGCCCCCATTACAATCTCGCGAAGTTTGATATCCTCCCTCAGAGCCCCTGCCGATCCGATGCGGATAATCTGCTCCACCCCAAAGGCAGAATACAATTCATAGCTATAGATGCCGATAGAAGGCATTCCCATCCCGCTTGCCATTACTGAAATCCGCGTGCCGTTCCAATAGCCGGTATACCCTTGAATTCCCCGTACATTATTGATAAGCTTTGCATCGGTAAGAAAATTCTCTGCAATAAATTTTGCCCGCAAAGGATCTCCGGGCATCAAAACGGTCTTTGCAAAGTCTTCCGGTTTTGCATTGATATGCGGTGTTGGATCATTCATGTTGCTCCTCCTTCATCAGCTTAAAAATCGCGTTTATTTATTATAGTATACCACAAAAAAATGCTTCGCACAAGGGGCTCCTTTCGCAAGGAAGAAGCGGTTTTGAGACCATCTTTTTCGCCCATACTAAATAAAAAACGCCCGTAATGCGTCAGCATTGCGGGCGTTTTATCATTACGCCTAAGCAAAAAATCTGTGTCTCAAAACTACTTCGTATCTTAAAATTTTGAAAATTCGATGCAAAACAAGGCATAAAATGCAAAGCATCCTGCCGGATGGTGCGCATTTTTAACGCAGTTTTGCGCTATATTTTCAGATTTTAAGACGCTTATTTCCTTACGAAGGGAGCCCCAGGTGCGAAGCATTTTATTATAAAGTTTTCTCGATCTCCAAAAGCAGGTCTCTCGCCTTGATGATATCAGCAATCTGCTCCTCGCCCTTTATTTCACGCTCAATGGTGAAGGGACCCTCATAGCCACACTCCTTCAAGCGTTTGAGAACCAGCGGGAAATTGGCAAGGCCTTCACCGGCAGGCACCTCTTGGCCGAGATTTTTACCGTCGGTGGGATAAAAGCCGTCCTTAATATGAACATCCTTTATATATTTTCCGAAAACCAACACCGCATCAGCAGCATTTCCCTTTCCATAGAGAATTACATTGGCGGTATCGAAATTGATGCCCACATTATCAAGACCAATCTCTTCAATGGCACGCAGCACCGTAACCGGCGTTTCCTGACCGGTCTCGAAAAGGAAATATTGCCCTTTCGCCTGCATGTATTTGCAAATCTTCTTCAGGCTTGCCACCGTCCCGCGGAAATCAGGATCAAAATAATTCTCCGGCAAAAAGCCCACATGGGTAGCGATCTGATCCACATGGATCTTCTCGGCAAAATCTGCCGCCAGCATCAACTCTTTTTCGCGGATTCCCCGATAAGCCTGCGGCACAAGGCCGGCGGTAAGAGGCCCATAGGTGAAATTCCATTCCACAGGGCCGCTGTAGCCCGCCCAAAGGGTAGAAATCGTAACGCCGGTTTCTGCCACTGCATCATTGATTTCTTTGGCAAAGGCATCCGTATACCGATCGGGCTCCCAAATACTGATTTGGCAGGATTGCAGCCCCATTTCTTTTACCTTTTTCATTTCAGCTAATACATCCGTCTCATTGGGACGAACGCGAATCATTGCTCCAAGTTGCATCGCTTATACCTCCAAATATGCCCCGCCCTGCTCAGCGCTTTCCATCAGCCGCTCTACCATAGCAACAGTTTTGGCCGCATCGCAGGGTCTATTTTTAAGATTCTCTTGCTCGCCAAGGATGCACCGAGCAAAAAATCCGCTCTCCGCTGCCATATGGCTGCCCGTTTCAATATCCATTACATAAGGCTCTTTTTCATCAGGATAGATTGTGATGACTCCGCCTTCCATAATCACCGTCGCACGCTCAAAATTCACGCGATAATAGCTCTTGAATTTAGAGCCACTACTCTGCCCCCAATCGCCGATCGCAGAGACCAACTTATCGGGATAGACAAAGCTGCTGTTGATGGTGGTGCATTTCACCTTGCTGTCGATGGTCCGTGCAGAGACCTTTTCAGGCTCACCAAAGAGGAAGCGGATGATATCCACATCATGGATGTGCATATCAAGGGCCACGCCGCCTGCTCGCTCATAATCATGGAACCAGCCATCAAAGCCCCAGCGAGGCAGAGAAGAAAGCCGCTCAAAATGAGCAGTTTGCACTTTGCCGAAGGGTGCCTCATCAATCAGCTTTTTCAAAGCCAAATAAAAAACATCAAACCGTAAGCACATGCCGATCATCAGCTGCTTTCCGCTTTCTTCCGCCACCTTCAGCAGCTGCTCACATTCCTTGGAATTGCGGCACATAGGCTTCTCACATTGCACATGATATCCTTTTTTCAGCAGCATGGATGCATATTCAAAATGAAGATAAGTAGGCAAGCAAATATCGATGATATCCGGTTGCTCTTTTTGAAGCATCTCCTCAAGATCCGTATAGGTGCGCAAAACTTTTGCTTTATCCTCGCCTGCTGCACCCTGATTAATGGCGATCTCTTTTTCAAATTGCTTCGGATCAATATCGCAAAGAGCTACCAATTCTACCGGCGCACCGGTGTTTTCCAAAATCTCATAACCCTTGCGGTGTGCGCGGGCAATCCCACCATAACCTAAGATACAAACTTTCAACATTGGCTCTATCTCCTTCTTGCTTTTCTTATAGCTTTATGATACAATAAGCCCGATCGGAAATAAATGTATTTTTGTTCACTCATATGATAATTTTGTTCGGGAGAAAAATCATGGCATATCGGCATCAACGCTCTTCGCCCTTAATTCGGGTGCAAGATCTTATCACCATTCATTATTATGAAATCGACCCTGACTATCGCTTTGGCGGTGAGAGTCATCCCTTTTGGGAGATGGTTTATATTGATGATGGTGCCATCCATGCCTGCAATGCTGAAAGCAGCTTTGAAGCCAAAGCGGGAGACCTTCTTTTTCATGCGCCAGATACTTTTCATTTAGCAGAAGGCAATGGCGATGCCCAAGGCCATATTTTCATCATTTCCTTTACTACCCGCTCCCCTGCCATGGAAAATTTCAGAGATCAAAAAATCCCTCTGCCCCCAAAGCTTCGCTCGCTGATCTCTGCCATCATCCACGAAGCAAGCGCCACCTATGATATGGAGACAGATGGCCTTTATCCCCTCGCCGATGCCCCTTTGGGCGGCCCGCAGTTAATCCGCCTTTATTTGGAGCAACTTTTGCTTTTGCTCTGCCGCCATCTGACCACCGCCTCTTCCCTGCCCCATGCCGAGGACCTCGGCAGTCAAATGATCCTCTACCTCCATAGTAGGGTATATAGTACCCTTTCTATCAGCGACCTTTCGAGGGATCTGCACTATGGAAAAACCTTTCTTTCCACCACCTTTCGGGAAGCTACCGGCAGCAGCATTATGGATTACTATCGCTCCCTCAAAATCAAAGAAGCAAAGCACCTGCTCCGAGACCCTCAATATACCGTAGCAGAGATTGCCTCTTTGCTCTGCTTCGATACCCCTCAATATTTCTCCAAGGTCTTCAAAAAATATACGGGGCACTCCCCCGCCGCATGGCGAAATACCCTCCAAACCCCTTGACAATCCGGCCGATTTGCGATAAAATAGTACCCGCGCCCAAAGGCGCGGGTACTGTGCTATTCTCTAAAATCAAATATGCGGGCGTGGCGGAATTGGCAGTTGCTGGTTGCTTCCGCTGCCTGCGGCAGATGAAGGAAGTAATCAGCAGTTGCCGCAACACAAAAAATATCGAGCGCTTTGCGCGATGAATTTTTTGATGTTGCAAAAGTCTTGTTGATCAATCTTCGCCCTCGCACTATTAAAAAAAGCGCGAGTAGAGACTCAGCGGCGCGGATGCCGATGAGCGGCAAAAAACTAAATATAATATGCGGGCGTGGCGGAATTGGCAGACGCGCCAGATTTAGGATCTGGTATCTCCGATGTGCAGGTTCAAGTCCTGTCGCCCGCACCAAAATAAAAGATCCCTAAAGCCTTAATTTCCAAGGCCTTAGGGATCTTTATTTTTACATTTTGGTGCAACTTGGGGCTTATTTGGGGCTTATTTGCTTAAAATAAGCCTATTTTTACTCCTAAAGATACATTTTTGATAATTTATATAAGATGCGCATACGGAGCAAGTTGTGCACACTTTTCCTCCCATGGCTTTAAAATAATGATATTAAACATAAGTATCATTCATATGTTCTCGCTTATATGTTATTGGGAACAATTGTTGTATGGTTATTTTTTTCGTCTAATAAGCAAAACTCCTCGTTAATTTTGATGGTTAGAATTATAAACAACCGCAAAAACAAGTAATAGTTCTGCTTGTGCTCTTTTTCGCTTGCAGTTACCTGTTGAATTCCGTGAATATATCTATTTCTTAAGTCCAACCCGTTGCAGTATTCAGCGCGATTTAGTAAGTAGTTGTAATAGTTTATTTCTGGTTGTGAGAATAATGATGAATGGAAATAAACAATATTTTCAGACTCCAATTCTTGGGCAGCCTTTTGATATTCATGAGAATAATGTTTTATGCTTATTACATCATTGCGATATAAATCAAGCAATAGGATAACCTTATAAACATTGCCAAAAGAAATAAGACCACTCTCATCTATTTTAATTATATCTTTTTCTTCTAAATAATCAAAGCACTCACGGTATGATTCTCGATAATCGGAAAGATAAATGTTTTCGCGGCGTATGAGTTCAAACAAACAATCGTATTTTTCACCAATTCGTTCAACGTATGAAAGCATACTTTGATCGGAAAAAAGCATAGTAGTTATATTTGAAAAATCTTTTCCGCAACCGTATAGGTATTTATTTTCAATCATACTTGGTATATCGCAGAATTTCATTGGAGTTGAGAGTATGCTCAATAACTCAAAGTCGACTTTTCTGTGCTTAACATATAGTGTGAACTGCTTTATAATTGTTTCAAGTGCAATTATCATACTATTGCATTTTTCAGCATAAGCTATATCCTTATTTGGGAAAGAAACGCGAATTTCCGGGCAATTGAACTCTTTTTGCAAATAATCTGTATAAAACCAATTTAATACATCTTCAAGATAAATATTATTATTTTCTAAAAAAGAATAATAGAGATTT
>JAZMZQ010000146.1:0-3529 GCA_045586045.1 Eubacteriales bacterium | reverse complement strand
AATTGCGAAGGCCGCTCTTCCGTTTGGGGAAAACGGGATTCTTGAGATCGGCGCAGGGATCGGCTCTCTTACTGCCCTTCTTTGCCAAAAAGCAAAAAAGGTGGTAACGGTGGAGATCGATCGCTCTTTGCAGCCTCTTTTGGAAGCGCAAGTTTCCTTTCCTCATCATTCTTTTCTTTGGAAAGATATTCTGGAATGTGATTATTCTGCCCTCTCCGGGGAATACTTTTCCAAGGAGCCCTTCACCATTGTAGGAAATTTGCCCTATTATATCACCACCGAAATTCTCTCGGCGCTGCTGATGAGCGGCCAATGGAATTGCGCGGTGCTGATGGTGCAAAAGGAGGTGGCGGAGCGGCTGCTCTGCCCGCCGGGGAGCAAGGAATACCGCGCTCTATCGGTGCTGACCCAAGCCTTTTGCAAGGGGGAGCTGCTTTTTGAAGTGCCGCCCCATTGCTTCCAGCCGGCGCCCCATGTATGGAGCGGGGTGCTGCGCCTTACTCCGAAGGATTCGGGGATTGAGGATCGGGAGGGCTTTGCCCGCTTTGTAAAGAGCGCCTTTTTGGCAAGAAGAAAGATGTTTGCCGCCTCCCCTGCGGTGCAGCAGGCGCTGAAAATGAATAAGGAGCAGCTTTCGGCATTGCTGCGCTCCGTAGATCTCCCCGAAAATGCCCGCGGCGAGACCTTTTCGCCCGAGCAATTTATCAATCTATACAAACTTGCACAAAAGAACTTTCTCTGACCGAAAAAACTTTAGGCAGAAAAGAGATTGCAATGTTGAAAAAATGCCCGTATAATTATTAAAGTGAAAAAATTTATAAATATGAAAGGACGACCATTATGACCACCAATAACAAAGCATTGTTGACCTGGATCGACGAAATGGCCGCCATCACCAAACCCGAGAAGATCGTTTGGATCGATGGCAGTGAAGAGCAGCTGGAGGCTCTGCGTGCAGAGGCTTGCTCCACCGGCGAGATTGAGAAGCTGGATCAGGAGAAATTGCCCGGTTGCTATCTCCACCGCACCGATCCTCTGGACGTTGCCCGTGTAGAGGACCGTACCTTTATCTGCGCCCGCACCGAAAAGGATGCCGGCCCCACCAACAACTGGATGGATCCCAAGAAGGCATATGAGATGATGTATGGCCTCTTCGATGGCTCCATGGCAGGTAAGACCATGTATGTAATCCCCTATAGCATGGGCGTCATCGGCTCTCCCTTCTCCAAGATCGGTATTGAGCTGACGGATAGCATCTATGTTGTATTGAATATGCACATTATGACCCGCATCGGTGCAAAGGTGCTGGAAGCTTTGGGCGACGGTGAGTTCGTTAAGGGCCTCCATTCCAGAGCCCAGATGGATGCTTCCAAGAAGTATATCATGCACTTCCCCGAGGATAATACCATCATGAGCGTAAACTCCGGTTACGGCGGCAACGTTCTCCTCGGCAAAAAGTGCTTCGCTCTTCGTATCGCTTCCTACCTTGGTAAGAACGAGGGCTGGATGGCTGAGCATATGCTGATTCTGGGCGTTGAGAACCCCCAAGGCGAGACCCGCTATATCTGCGCCGCATTCCCCAGCGCTTGCGGTAAGACCAATCTGGCCATGCTGATTCCCCCCGAAGGCTATGCAAAGAAGGGCTATAAAGTATGGTGCGTAGGCGATGATATTTCCTGGCTGCGTATCGGCCCCGACGGCCGCCTCTATGCCATGAACCCCGAGAACGGTTTCTTCGGCGTAGCTCCCGGTACCAACGAGAAGTCCAACCCCAACGCTTTGGCTTCCACCATGAAGAACACCATCTTCACCAATGTCTGCCATACTGCTGATAATAATGTATGGTGGGAAGGCCTCAATAAGGATCTGCCCGTTAACGCAATCGACTGGAAGGGCGATCCCTGGGATCCCGCTAAGTTTGTAAAGAGCGATAAGAGCACCTGCGCCGCTCATCCCAACAGCCGCTTCACCGCTCCCGCCGAGAATTGCCCCTGCATCTCCAAGGAGTTCAATAACCCCAATGGTGTGCCTGTTGATGCAATCGTATTCGGCGGCCGCCGCGCAAAGACCGCTCCCCTGGTATATCAATCCTTCGATTGGAACCACGGTGTATTCGTAGGCTCCATCATGGCTTCTGAGACCACCGCCGCTGCTGCAGGCGCTGTCGGTGTCGTTCGCCGTGATCCCATGGCTATGCTGCCCTTCTGCGGCTACAATATGGGCGATTATTTTGCACACTGGATCGAGATGGGTAAGAAGATTCCCCACGCTCCCAAGATCTTCAACGTAAACTGGTTCCGTACCGACGATGAAGGCAACTTCATCTGGCCCGGATTTGGCGATAACCTCCGTGTTCTGGAGTGGATTCTGGATCGCTGCGCAGGTAAGGCTGATGCAGTAGAGACCGAGATCGGCTACCTGCCCAAGGCAGAGGATATCAATATCGAAGGCCTTGAGGATATCACCGTTGATACCATCAAGGGTCTGCTCTCTGTCGATAAAGAGCTGTGGAAAGAAGATATCGTAGGCATCAAGGAGTTCTACTCCAAGTTTGATAAATATGATACTCTCCCCGCCGAGCTGAAGAAAGAGCTGGCTGATTTCGAAGCCCGCCTCGGCTAATTCAAAATAGATCAACACTCCGAGATGAAATTCATCTCGGAGTGTTTTTTTGTAGCCTTTTGCCCCATGTCATTTTTCATTGCTTGCCGCAACGGCCATTTTCCTTTATAATGAAAGCATCCCAAAGAAAGGAGCCGCTTTATGCTAAATGAAAATATTAAAAATATCAGAAAATCCAAAGGCTTGTCCCAAGAAGAGCTTGCCATTCAATTGTCGGTCGTCCGCCAGACAATCTCAAAATGGGAGCAAGGCTTATCAGTTCCCGATGCAAACATGTTACTCTCTCTATCCGAAGCCCTTGATACACCGGTAAGCACCCTGCTTGGAGAGACCGTTTCCTCGCCTCCTGCCGATGATCTTGCAAAGCTTGCCAAAAAGCTGGAAATCATCAACCTGCAGCTGGCCCAAAATAAGGACCGGAAATTAAAGAGAACCCTTTGGTTCCTCATTTGTTTGTGTGTTTTTATCCTTTGCATTTTTGCTCTCCTGCTGGTCTTGGATAGCCCCTATCTGCATTGGGACTACAGCAATCCGGAATATGCCGTCGTCGGCGTTGCCTTGCATGTGTTTGAATGGTTCTTTGTCAGAATTTCTCCATTGCTTCTCCTCGCAGCCCTTGCCTGCATTATTTCGGTGCAAAAGAAAAGAAGATAAATGAAGCCCCCAAATTATTTAGGGGCTTCACCGGACTGTCAAATAAGGCACATCCCGCAGAAAATAAGAGAATAAAAGAATTCTGCATATTCTATCAATCAGCAAGGAAAAAGAAATCCTACTCTTTTTCCTTGCTTTCTTATTATAAGAAAAAAATCCGCATGATGATGCGGATTTAGATTGAAATTTTCTGCTTTTCGCCAAAATAACCTCTCGACGTATCAATATACGACTTCGGGTTATTTTGACAAAA
>JAZMZQ010000145.1:0-13941 GCA_045586045.1 Eubacteriales bacterium | reverse complement strand
TATACCAGCCAGCCCGAATATTGGGAGCGGGTACGCTCCTTTATCGGCGGGGAGCCATCCACCCTGCATCTGATGCTGCCGGAAGTGGATTTGGAAAATGCACAGCCTGAGCCCATCTATGGAACAATGGAGGAATATCTTGAAAAAAATATTTTCCGCACCCTCCCCTCCTCTATGATCTATGCAAAGCGCACCCTTCATGACGGAACGGTTCGCCAAGGGCTGATCGGTGCATTGGATTTGGAATGTTATGACTATCACAAAGGCGCCACCACCCTCTGCCGCGCCACCGAAGGAACGGTGGAAGAGCGGCTGCCGCCCCGCATTCGGATTCGAGAAAAAGCACCCATCGAAATGCCCCACATTATGGTGCTGATTGATGATCCCGCCTATACGGTAATCGAAGCATTGGAGCAAAGCCAAGCGGCATTTCCTAAGCTTTATGATTTCGAATTGATGGAAAAAGGCGGCCATATCCAAGGCTTTATCATCGACGAAAAAAAAGCCGCCCCCATTTTGGAGGCGATCAGCAATTTAGCAGGCGAAGAAGAGGAGCCCTTGCTTTTTGCAGTGGGCGATGGAAACCACTCTCTTGCCACCGCGAAAGTTTGCTATGAGAATCTCAAAAAAGAGCTGGGTGAGCAGGCGCTCCATCATCCCGCTCGCTATTGCTTGATTGAACTGACCAATCTCCATAGCCCCGCTTTGCAATTTGAGCCGATTCATCGGGTAGTTGCTCATACCGATACCGATAAATTGATGGCTTTCTTGGAAGAAAAGGGCCTCAAAGAGGGCGATGCATACGATCAAAAGATTGTTGTAGTAAAAAAGGGAGAGCGGAAGATTTATTCCTTTGCTACCGAAAGTTCTAAGCTGGCAGTGGGCTCTTTGCAAAATGCTTTGGATGCCTATCTTTCCAAGGAAGAGGGCGAAATTGATTATATCCATGGAGATGATGTTGTGGAAGAGTTGACCGGTGCGGAGGATGCCATCGGATTTATTCTGCCCGATGTCTCAAAAAATGATCTTTTCCCCACCGTTATCAAAGATGGGGCTCTTCCCCGCAAGACCTTCTCCATGGGCCATGCCCATGATAAGCGCTTCTACCTTGAATGTAGGAGGATTCGCAAGGCATGAGCTATTTTTTGATTGCCCTATACCTTCTTTTCGCCATCGGCTATTTTCTGATTGCTTTTTCTTATAAGAATAAGAGCAGAAAAATCGATGCAGGGGCCGATATTCCTAAGCAGGATCGCCATTATTGGGAGCAAATCACCAAAAAATGCATGAAGGGCTTTTTTGTGGCTGCAGCAGGCGGGCTGCTGACCGCCATCGCAATTGCCATCAAAAGTGCGCTGCCTGCAGAGGTTGGATGCATCACCCTGCTTTCAGCCAATGTCTTTTCCTTAGCCACGCTCTGCCGCAAAACGCCCTTTCGCCCATGCGAGAGATCCTTGGAATTGCAAAAGAAATGCAAGATCATTTTGCTGCTCCTCTCCTTTGCGGCGTTAATTATGACCCAGTTTGTCTTCCAATATTTCAATGATCTTCTGAAATTGGCATAAAAAAAGAGGCTGTGAAGCCTCTTTTTTTATGCCTTTATTCGTGATCTTTCATCCAAGCTTCTGCTTTATCTTTGCCGATGCGCTTGATATCTTCTTTGGCATAGATGGATTCTTCACCACCGTTGACGTAGAGGAAATACTTGCCGTCGGCAGTCTGATAAAGAGTCTCTTCATAGCCGGCAGGATCGCCGAAATAACCAAAGGTCGCCTTCTTTACCACTACTGCGTTATCGGTATCGTATTCATATTTGCAAATTGTCTTTTTCATCAGATTTCTTCTCCTTCCTTTTAATTTACGGAGTTATTATACTATATTTTCACTGTTTTGGCAATTCCTTTGCCCTATTTTCTCCATTTTAACCGATAAACGGCTTTAATATTTTCCCCTTTTTTAGCAGGTTGAACGGAATGTTCCCCTTTTTTCACCATTTATGATAAATTCTTCTAATCTTTTATCAAGGATATTGACAAGCAAATAAAAATGTGCTAATATCATTTTCGAGATTTATAAAATTGAAATTATTTCAGGAGTTTGCAATGTCGGACCATCTTTTCACTTTATTGACAACCCAATACGATTGTCTTACCAAAACTGAGAAAAAAATCGCTTCCCTTTTATTAGAAAAACCGGAAGAATTTATGAGCGCTTATATTCCTGAGCTTGCAGAGCAGATTGGGGTCTCTCAAGGGAGCCTCCATAATTTTGCAAAAAAAATGGGATGCGAGGGCTTTGCCTCACTCAAGCTCCGCATTGCAAGAGATCTCAAAGATTTTCGGCAAGCTGATTCTGCAAAAAATACTGAAAAAGCCTCCCTCAAAGAGCAGTTGAAAACCCACATTCAGCAATGCAATCAAAGCATGGCAGATACCTATAACCTTAATACCGAGGAAACGCTGCGCAATGCAGTCAACTTACTTTTATCCGCCAATCGTATTCAACTGCATGGCGTCTATCACAGCGGCATTGCAGCGCAAGACTTTTGCTATCAACTGATCCAGCTGGGCTTTCCCGCCACCTTTATCAGTGATCCGCTGATCAGCGCGGTTTCTGCAACCATGCTGGATCAAAACAGCCTTGTTATTGCGATCTCATCCTCCGGCCGCACCAAAGAAATCCTTGATACTGCAGCATTTGCCAAAGAAAAGGGAGCATCGGTGCTTGCCATTACCGCCCATCGCTTTTCTCCCTTGGCAAAGATCGCAGATACGGCGCTGATTACCGCAGCAGGCGATGCTTTTTCTACCGGCCGATTCTACCAAGCGCGTACTGCGCAATTATTTGCTATAGACACTCTTTGCTCTTATCTGCACCAACAGAAGATCCATAATGAATCTTCCGAGGAAGAGCAACGGATTGATGAGATCCTTCACTCTCACAATGTTTATGACTAATTAGGAGAATATCATGAAACGTTCCCTCAAACCCGAAGTTCGAAAAGCTTTATTACTTGGAACAATGTGTTCCATCTCCTATCTTGCCGTCTATTTTGCACGCAACATTTTGGGTGCAGTAACGCCCGAGATGATTGAGAGCGGAAACTTTTCCACTGAATTAATCGGCGGACTCTCTTCCCTTTATTTTATCACCTACGCAATCGGCCAACTAATCAATGGCATTATCGGCGATAAAATTAAAGCAAAATATATGATCAGCCTCGGGATGATCTTTGCAGGATTTTGCAACTTGGTTTTCCCCTATACCCAAGGCGCCCCTTGGTCCAGTTATCTTGCCTACGGACTGACCGGCTTTTTTCTCTCTATGATCTATGGACCCATGACCAAGCTGGTTGCGGAAAATACAGAGCCCATTTATGCCACAAGATGCAGCATCGGCTATACCTTCGCCTCATTTTTCGGATCGCCGATGGCCGGTCTTGCCGCAATGCTTTGGGTATGGCAAAGCGCCTTTGCGGCAAGCAGCTTTGCATTAATCGGAATGGGATTGATCTGCTTCATCGCCTTTCAAGCCATGGAGAAAAAAGGCCTTTTACAATACGGAAAATTCAATCCCCCTACAAAGAACAAGCGAGACGGAATTCGGATTTTAATTCGCCATCGGATAATCCGATTTTCCTTTATATCCGCCGTAACAGGCGTGATTCGTACCTCGGTTGTATTTTGGCTGCCCACCTATTTCTCTCAACGGCTTGGCTTTTCCGCTGAAAAATCCGCCCTTCTTTTTACCATCTCTTCTCTGCTTCTTTCCTGCTGCACCTTTGTGGCAATCTTCTTTTATGAGCGCCTGCGCTATAATATGGATCTTGCCATGTTACTCTATTTCATCATCTCGGCGATTTCTTTCTTGGGGGCATGGATGATTGAAGAAAGAATCCTGAATGCTGCCATGATCACGCTCGCCATCTTTGCTTCCAATTGCGCTACCTCTCTTCTTTGGTGCTGCTATTGCCCCCGCCTTCGGGATACAGGGATGGTCTCCTCGGCTACCGGATTTTTGGATTTTATCAGTTATATCGCCGCCGCGATTTCTTCTATCGTTTTCGCAAACGCAGTCGGCGCCATCGGCTGGAATAATCTGGTCTTGGTATGGACAATTCTCGCTGCGGCCGGTATTGTTTCTATGATTCAATTAAAGAAAAAGCAATAAAAAAATGCACGGCATTCCTCTATGAAATGCCGTGCATTTTTTATGCGTGATTTAAGCGCTGAAGATAAGCGGCAAGCTGAGCGCGAGTAATTAGTTCATCAAAATTGTCATAAACACTCTGCTCACCCGTAGGGCCTGCAATAACGCCTTTTATATTACACCATTTTACTGCAGCGACCTCTTCCCATTTCAGCTTGGGATACTTCAATTTTAAGCCGAAAAATTCTTTATAAACCAAGGGCTTAACATCCTCTATTTTGGTCATATAGCGATAGATAATGGTAGCAGCAGCGCCATAGGTCAGCGGCTTTTCCCATGTGATGGCAACCTCAATAATATCATTGGACAAAGCCCATGCGCGGGCATCAACACCCGGCTTTTTCTGGCCGCTTTTAATATAAAGAGCCTCGATCAATTCCTGACAAGCGGTGGTTCGCGTGGCACCGAATTTCGTTTTGCTATCCGCTTTCATCAAACCATCGTTGACTACATAAAGCACAGAAGCTTCGGTAAAGGGATCCTTCACATCTTCAAAATGATAGGTGGAATCATCTTTATGGTGAGAGGAGCGACCGAATGCAAAAGAATAATAATCGGTCTCCAAAATGCCATTCGAGAGGGTGAAAAGATTGGCTACATAATTGCAATAATCATCCAGCCCCTTGGCCTCAATTTCTTTTCCGCTATGATCGTAAACCTCTCCGGTAGAAGCATCGTAACGGAATTCATCGGTAATAAAACTACGGTCGGTAAGAATCGCCATATGAGGAGCATCGGAGAAGACATCCTTCCCTGCCAGAAGGCGGGAATCATATTCAATGCCCATCAGATTCAGCAAGGTAGGCAGAATATCAATGGTACTGCAATATTCCTCCACCTCTACCGGCTCCATCCCCGGCACATAGCAGATAAAAGAATTGCGGAATTTCTCAAAGGTAGGCTCAATTTCCTTGCCCGCCAGCTCATTATACTGCTCGGCAGTAAGGCCGTAAGGGTAATGATCGCCGGTAAGCACAATCACCGTACGATCTGCCTGACCGGCCTTTTCTAAGCCATCCATTAAAGCAGAAAGGGCATATTCCAACTCCAGATTACAAGCGATATAAGCCTTGACCGGCTCGGAATAAGGCAAATCCGCTACCGCCGCCTGATTCTTTTTACTCATAGCATTTTCCCAGTCATACTGATAATGCCCGCTGAAGGTCATATAGTAGGCATGGAAAGGCTTTTCGTTATCGATATACTCCGGCATGGAAACCTTCATCATCTCTAAATCGGAAGAAGGCCACTGCACCTGCATATTCAAGCCTGCATCAATGGCTTTGAAATCATAGCCCATATTTGCATGGGAGATCACCCGATCATAAAAAGTGCCGAAATAATTATGATAGGCTTTGGCGGGAGAGCCCTGCTCCCGATAGATATTTCCCAAGCAATAGGGCAGATAATTTCCATTAGAATCATCGAAGCTGGATTCTACTTTTGTGCGGCTCATATTGGGCATCAGCCCCATGCAAAAGGCATATTCCCCGTTGGTGGTGGTATTGGCAAAGCTGGTATAATAATTCTTAAATACAAAACCATTGTTGCTCAGTTTATAAAGGGTGGGGGTAAGCTTTTCGTCGATCACTACCGGCGAAAAGGATTCGGCACAAATGGTGATCAGATTATAGCCCTTGGCAATGCCGGTATATTGGTTTTTCGCAGTAGGAGAAACGGTGGCCAAATAATCATTAATGGCTTTGAGCTTTTGATTGGTTGTCTTAAGCTTGGAAAAATCAAGCTCTGTAACATTGGCTTGCCCGTTTTCCCGCTGATCCAGCTTTGTCGGCTCAAAGACCAATTCAAAGCCTTCATCATCCTTGGCATTGAGAAAGCCGCGGGTTTCCTGCACCGCAGTAACCGCAACGCCCAAATTCTTTACGCACGCCTCGGTGGAAGTATTGGGGTTTACCAAGATGGAATAAGCGGATGATTCAGAAGTATCAAAAAGATAAAGAGTAGTGAAGGTGATTCCGGTGAGTGCGCAAATCAACATGATAAATAAAGGAATCTGCAATAGTTTGAGCCGCTCAAGACGAATCTTCTTTTTCAAAATTAATACGATGGTAAGAGGAGCGGGTACAAAAATCAATGCCGCCTTCCAAAGATTATGAAGAATGGCATGGACAACCTGCGCCGAAAAGTTGGTAACGGCATCCGCGCCCATCGTCATCTGCGAGATGGGCAAAAAGGAGCCGAAGATGCAGTGATAAATCAGCTGAACCTCGAAATAAATGGTCAGCGCAAAAACAACCGCCATTCCGATCCATCGATTGGCCTTTTGGGGCAAAAGAGAGCAAATCAAATAAAGAACGCCGCCCGCAACAAAGGAAAATAGAATCGGATAAAAGATTCGCCAATCCACGCTTGCAAAGACGACCAGATGAAGCGTTAGCTCCAAATATAAGAAAACCAGCATGAAATAAAGAGCGGCACGCAGCTTTTCTTTTTTGCCTTCCGCCGGATTTCGATCGATTTTATTAAAAATCTTTTTCAATTTTCTTGTATCTCCAATTATAAAAAAATTTTGATTATTATATCATTTCCCGAAAAGAAAGTCAATTAAACCTGTAGAATTATGTAAAAATTAAGAAATTTGTATGCGGTATCTTTACATTCTGCATCAAAAATAGAAAAACAAAGAAAAACCACATCGATTCGTAGAGTTTTTGCAAATATTCCCTGATTTATAGAAAGATTTTCTGTGTTTTTGTTTTTTTATCTTTGAAAACAGTTGACTTTTATCGGATTTGGGTGTATCATAGAAGCATCAAATTGGGAGGATCAAAAATGAAAAAGGTATATACTGCTGAACTCCAAAAAACACCCCGTATTCAAAAGCTGATCGATGATCTTTATTCCGGCACTCCTACCATCGAATCTACCCGTGCAGAGATCATTACCGAGAGCTTTAAGCAGACAGAAGGGTTATCTATTTATATAAGGAAAGCAAAGGCATTCAAGGCATTGGCGGAGAAGCTGCCGGTTGTCATTCGGGATGACGAGCTGATTGTCGGCTGCAACTGCGTTACCCCCAGAGGCTGCCCCACCTTCCCTGAATTTTCCAATCAATGGTTGGAAGATGAATTTGAGACGGTGGCAACCCGCAGCGCCGATCCTTTCTATATTTCAAAAGAAACTGCCGCCAAATTAAAAGAAGTGCATAAATATTGGAAAGGCCGCACCACCAGCGAGCTTGCCACCTCCTATATGGCGCCCGAAGCCCTTAAAGCAATTGAGCACAATATCTTCACTGTCGGCAACTATTTCTACAATGGCATCGGCCATGTAAATGCTGATTATGCCAAGGTGCTGAAGATTGGCTTCAAGGGTATTTACAATTATGCCAAGGCCCAAAGAGATCAATGCAATATTTATGATGGAGATTATACCTCTCGCTTTTCCTTCCTCAGCGCAGTAATGGAAAGCTGCGAGGCTGCCATCACTTTTGCAAAGCGCTATTCGGCTGCCGCAAGAGAACTTGCCGCAAACTGCTCAGATATCAATCGCCGAAATGAGCTTTTGGCCATCGCAGAGATCTGCAATCGAGTGCCCGAAAACGGAGCAGAGAGCTTCCATGAAGCGTGCCAAAGCTTTTGGTTTGTGCAGCTGCTGATTCAAACCGAATCCAGCGGACACTCCATCTCTCCCGGCCGTTTTGATCAATATATGTATCCTTATTATATTAAGGATCTTGAAAGCGGAAAGATCACCCGCGAGCAAGCGCAAGAGCTGATTGATTGCGTATGGGTAAAGCTCAATAGCCTCAATAAGGTAAGAGATGCCCTCTCTGCCGAAGGCTTTGCCGGCTACAGTATGTTCCAAAATCTGATTGTAGGCGGGCAGGATATCAATGGGCTGGATGCCACCAATGATCTTTCCTATATGTGTATCTCTGCTTCCATGCATGTAAATCTGCCTCAGCCTTCCCTCTCTATGCGGGTATGGAACGGCACTCCCCATGATTTAATGGTAAAGGCCGCCGAGCTGACCAAAACCGGTATCGGCTTGCCTGCTTATTATAATGATGAGATTATCATCCCCGCCCTGATTTCCAGAGGCCTCTCTTTGGAAGACGCAAGAGATTATTGCGTCATCGGCTGCGTTGAGCCCCAAAAGGGCGGCAAAACGGACGGTTGGCATGATGCCGCCTTCTTCAACATGTGCCGCACTTTGGAGTTGGTATTCTCCAATGGTAAAGATAAGGGTGTGCAGATCGGACCCAAGACAGGCGAGTTGATCGCTCTGGATACTTATGAAAAATTCTTTAATGCTTATAAAGAGCAGATGGATTATGCCATCAAGCTGATGGTGAATGCCGATAATGCAGTGGATGCCGCTCATATGGAGCGCTGCCCCCTGCCCTTCCTCTCCTCCATGGTAGATGATTGCATCGCCCGCGGAAAATCCATGCAGGAGGGCGGAGCCATCTATAATTTCACCGGCCCTCAGGGCTTTGGTATTGCCAATGTGGCTGATGCGCTTTATGCCGTAAACGAGCTGGTCTATAAGACCAAAGAGGTAACCTTGGAAGAATATGCCGATGCTCTTCGCAATAATTACGGCATGCCCTATAGCGATGAATATGCAAAGACTCTTACCATCGACGTTGTAAAGGAAATTACCGCCCAAGGAATTGAAATCAAAGAGGAGCAGATCAAGGAGATCTTTATCCAGATCAAGCAAAATGATATTGATGAAGCCAAGAAGGCAAAATATCAGGATCTGCTTCAAAAGATTAAGGCGCTGCCCAAATTCGGCAACGATATCGACGAGGTTGATTTCTTCGGCAGAGAGGCCGCCTATACCTATACCAAGCCGGTAGAAAAATATGAAAATCCCAGAGGCGGAAAATACCATGCAGGGCTCTACCCTGTATCGGCGAATGTACCCTTGGGCATGCAGACCGGCGCTACTCCCGACGGTCGTTTGGCAGGCACTCCCGTAGCAGATGGCGTTTCCCCTGCAGCAGGAAGCGATGTAAACGGACCGACCGCTGCCGCCAATTCGGTAGCAAAGCTGGATCACGGCATTGCTTCCAACGGCACCCTTTTCAATATGAAATTCCATCCCTCCGCTCTCAAAGGTGCATCCGGCATTGAAGGCTTTATTGCCCTTATTCGCGCTTATTTTGATCAAAAGGGCATGCATATGCAATTCAACGTAGTAAGCCGCGAGACCTTGAGAGATGCGCAGAAGCATCCTGAAAACTATAAAAGCCTTGTGGTTCGGGTGGCAGGCTACAGCGCCCTCTTTACCACCCTTTCCAAGACCTTGCAGGATGATATTATCAACAGAACCGAGCAGGGAGGATTCTAATGTCGGACTATTTGAATGTATCCGGCAGAATTTTCGATATTCAGAAATTCTCTGTCCATGACGGGCCGGGGATCCGAACCATCATCTTTCTCAAAGGCTGCGCCCTTCGATGCAGATGGTGCTGCAATCCCGAATCCCAAAAATTCGAAAAGCAGACCATGCTGCAAAACGGCGAAGAGAAGATCATCGGCCGCGATATTACGGTAGCGGATGTATTGCAGACCGTAAAGCAGGATCTGCCCTATTATCGGCGGTCGGGAGGCGGGATGACCCTCTCCGGCGGGGAGATGCTCTGCCAAAGTGAATTTTCCTATGCCCTCTTAAGGTGCGCGAAAGAGCAATCTATCAATACAGCCGTGGAGAGCACCGGCTTTGCCTCCTTCGATAAAATCGAGAAGATGCTCCCCTATATTGATACCTTTATGATGGATATTAAGCACACCAATAGCCAAAAGCATAAGGAATTTACCGGGCAGGCCAACGAACTGATCCTCGAAAATGCTGCCAAAATTGCAAAAAACGCAAAAAAACTGATCATTCGCGTACCGGTAATCCCCACCTTTAATGATACCGAGGAGGAGATTGCTGCCATTGCTCGCTTTGCCGCAGGGCTTGATCGGGTAAAGGAGATTCACCTCCTTCCCTACCATCGCCTCGGCAAAGATAAATACGATGGATTAGGAAGAGAATATCTGATGGGCGATCTTCCTTCTCCCACCGATGAAAAAATGCAACAACTCAAAGCCGCGGCTGAAGGCTGCGGGCTAATCTGCAAGATAGGAGGTTAAATCCGATGAACCAAGAATTATCATATCAAGATAAAATGCGGATCGTGCAGGAGCTGGTACCGGGAAAGCAGATCACCATTGCCCATGTGATTGCCAATCCCGATGAAATCCTTTATCGCAAGTTGGGGCTTGATCCTGCAGTGGAATATTCCAAGACGGCCATCGGCATTGTAACCATGTCTCCCGCGGAGACCGCCATCATTGCAGGTGATATTGCCATCAAATCTTCGGCAGCAGAGCTGGGCTTTGTAGATCGATTCAGCGGCACTCTGATTGTAACCGGAACCATCTCCGATGTGGAAGCATCTCTTAGCGCATTGGTGGATTATTGCCGAGATACCTTGGGCTTCACTGTCTGCCCCATTACCAAGACATAATGAAAAAATTAATCTTGATGGGCAGAAGCGAGAGCGGCAAGACCACCCTTACGCAGGTATTGCGAGGAGAGGCCATCAGCTACGATAAGACCCAATACATTAAATTTGAGAATCATCTGATTGATACACCGGGAGAATATGCCCAAACCCAGCATTTGGGCCGTGCCCTCGCCCTTTATTCCTATGAAGCGGATATGGTGGGGCTTCTGATCTCTGCGACCGAGCCCTATTCCCTCTTCCCCCCTTGCATTACCTGCATGGTCAATCGAGAGGTAATCGGCATTGTAACCAAATCGGAGCAGCAAGGGGCCAACCCCGATCGAGCAGAAAATTGGCTGCGCCTTTCCGGCTGCAAAAAGGTCTTTCGCATCGATTCGGTTACCGGCTACGGCATCAACCAACTGATTCAATACCTAAATCAATAAAAAATACGCAGAAACACAGAAAAAAGCAGAAAAACAGATTGACTTTCTCTTTTATTTATATTATAATAAGGAAGATAAATACTGCGAAATCATTTTCAAATATAAAGAAGATTGGAGCGATAGAAATGAACATCAATTCCCAAAATGTGGAGCAGATCGTGCGTCAGGTTCTCCAAGAGATGGGCGGTGCCTCTGCCGGCGAAAGCAAAAGCGCCAAGGGCGGCCCGATCCCCGAGAAGAGCCGTGTGGCAATGCTTACCGCACTGGAGCACTACGATATCAAGGAATACCCCATCCCCCAGCTTGGCGATGACGATATCCTTGTAAAGGTAGAAGGATGCGGTATCTGCGGCACCGACGCTCATGAATTCAAGAGAGATCCCTTCGGGCTGATCCCTGTTGTATTGGGCCATGAGGGTACCGGCGAGATCGTAAAGATGGGTAAAAACGTGAAGAAGGACAGCGCAGGAAAAGACCTGAAGGTCGGCGATAAGATCGTAACCAGCTGCATCTTCTACGATAACCCCGAGATTACCATGTATGACCTGAATAAGCAAAACATCGGCGGCGCAGATGTTTATGGCCTGCTCCCCGATGATGATACCCACCTCAACGGTTGGTTTGCTGATTACATGGTTGTCAGAGGCGGATCTTCCGTATTCAATGTAAGCGATTTGAGCTTGGAGGATCGTATCCTCATCGAGCCTTGCGCTGTATTGATCCATGCAGTAGAGCGGGCGAAGACCACCGGAATCCTGCGCTTCAACAGCCGCGTAGTGGTGCAGGGCTGCGGCCCCATCGGCTTGATCTGCATCGCAGTACTCAGAACCATGGGTGTTGAAAACATTGTAGCAGTAGACGGAGAAGATAAGCGCCTGCAATTTGCCAAAGAAATGGGCGCCTCCGGCACTGTAAACTTTAAGAACCACAATGGCATTGAGGCTCTTACCGAGGGCGTGAAGGATGCTTTCGGCGGTTATCTTGCCGATTTTGCTTTCCAATGCACCGGCTCTCCCATCGCCCACAGCAATATTTATAAATTCATTCGTCTCGGCGGCGGCCTTTGCGAGCTTGGCTTCTTCATCAATGGCGGTGATGCAACCATCAATCCCCATTTCGATATCTGCGCCAAAGAGATCACCACTGTAGGCTCTTGGGTATATACCCTGCGGGATTATGCCACCACCTTTGATTTCCTCAAGAGAGCAAAGGGCATCGGCCTTCCCATGCATAAGCTGATCACCCATAAGTATCCCCTCTCTCAGATCAACGAGGCCCACCAGACCAATCTGAAGATGGAAGGCTTAAAGATCGCAATCATCAATGAGTAATTAATTAAAAGATATATTGGAGGTAACGAAAAATGGCACTTGAAGCATTAGGTATGATCGAGACCCGCGGCTTGGTAGCCGCAGTAGAAGCTGCCGACGCAATGGTAAAGGCTGCTAATGTGCAGCTGATCGGCACCGAGAAGATCGGCTCCGGCTTGGTAAGCGTTATGGTACGCGGCGATGTAGGCGCAGTGAAGGCTGCTACCGAAGCCGGCGCAGTAACCGCCTCTCAGCTGGGCGAGCTGGTTGCAGTGCATGTGATTCCCCGTCCCCATGGTGATGTGGAGAAGATCCTGCCCAAGTTTTAATCAGGCGGTGATTGAAAATGGCTGAACAAAAATCTGCAGCAAAGAAACCCGCCGCAACCACCCCTAAAAAGGCAACAACAGCCCCCAAGGCTGATGCAGCAAAGAAAGAAAATACACAAGTAACAAAGACCAACAATCTCAAGGAGGAAAAGAGAATGGCACAAGAAGCATTAGGTATGATCGAGACCCGTGGTTTGGTAGCAGCAATTGAGGCTGCTGACGCAATGGTAAAGGCTGCTAACGTGCAGCTGATCGGCACCGAGAAGATCGGCTCCGGTTTGGTAAGCGTAATGGTACGCGGCGATGTAGGCGCTGTAAAGTCTGCTGTTGAAGCCGGCGGTGCTGCTGCTCAGAGACTGGGCGAGATCATTGCTACCCATGTAATCCCCAGACCCCATGGTGATGTGGAGAAGATCCTGCCCTCCATTAAATAAGAATCTTCCGCGGAAGGTGAAGCAGGTATGATCGTAGGTAAAGTAGTAGGCAGCGTTGTTGCCACCCGTAAGAACGAAAATCTGACGGGAAATAAATTTCTGATTGTAGAGCCGTATAAGAATATGGCAGGAAACGGACGGATCGTTGCCATCGATAACGTAGGCGCCGGTATCGGCGAAAATGTATTGGTGGCCACCGGCAGTGCAGCAAGAATCGGCTGTGATGCAAAGGGTTCTCCTGTTGATGCCGCCATTGTCGGCATCATTGACGACGCGATCGGACTGGAGTAATTTATGCAATTAGAAGCTTTAGCGAAAATTTTAAGGGAACACGGCATCGTCGGAGCAGGCGGTGCCGGATTCCCGGCCTACGCCAAGCTGGGTCAGCGGGCGGATACAAGTCTTTTGAATTGCGCAGAATGCGAGCCCCTTTTCAAGGTCCATCGGCAGATGCTGGAGGAATACGCTTATGAAATTGTAAGCGCTTTTTCCATGGTAGCAGATGCAGTGGGCGCGGAGCGGGCAATTATCGGCATCAAGCCCTCTTATAAGGGCGCAGCCGAGGCGGCAATGGTCGCCATGAAGGCCTTCCCCAAGGTTTCGATCGCTTATCTGCCGGAAATTTATCCGGCGGGCGATGAAGTGATCCTTACTTATGAAGCAACCGGCAGAGCAATCAAGCCGGGAAGCCTTCCCATTTCTGTTGGGGTTACGGTCTTCAATGTTGAAACAATGCTTAATATCTAT
>JAZMZQ010000144.1:0-3539 GCA_045586045.1 Eubacteriales bacterium | reverse complement strand
GATGGCTCTTCCTCTTTTATTTCATGAAACTCCATCTTCTCCGATCGATCGCCGTTTTCTTCTTTTTCTACCCATTGATCTGCGGCCGCCTCTTCTTCATCAGAAGCCGCCTTGCAGCCGGATAGAATCATCATTGCAATCAAAAGTAATGCTAATAAACGCTTCATCCTCCCGCCTCCTTTTTGCATATTTTCTTCACAATTTCATTATATTTGGATTTTTCTTCCAAAGCAAGCAATCCGGCAAAATGTAACACTAATGTAACAAAGGCTCGTGAAATGGTCTAAATCTTGATCGAACGGTTTATATAATCTGCATAAAAACGACCCATTGAATCAAGGGCCGATCCTGCGATTGAGAAAAGCATAACCCATCAACAATCATAGAACCGACCCCTGATTATTTGTTGCTTTTATTTGTCTTTATCGCCGAGATTATCAAGAAAAATGGTAATTACAATAAGAACCGATGCGATTGGAAGTAAGTAGGAAATAATATCCAAGATGCGCGGGATTTCATACCCGATACCCATTACTTTGATAAAAATACTCAGCAGTAAAAGATAGATAGCCAAACCCTTCAAACCGGAGGAGAGATTCTTTGATTTTCTTATTTTATTTCCGCATTCAAATGAGATTGAATGGTACTTTTCAATTCACTTTCCTTAAACAAAAATTGATTGCCTTCATTACGCCAAACACCATTCGTTAAAGAATAGATTCCGGCTTCATTTCTAAAGGGAACATAATAATTCCCCTCTTCTTTTGTATAATCTCCCTCGGCTTGCCTATTCAGGATCAAAAGGAGCTCATCACTATTTTCCGTTGAAAGTGTGATATTGCCATTTATCGGTATTTCGGTTGCATAACCTGCAGAAGCTTGATTCTCTGCCGATACAGCTTCTTGTTTCACATTACCGACTGCACTTTCCAATCGAATTTCAATGATCGAATCATCCCCCGCTTCCCCTGTGATCACTTCCGTAATTTGAAATTGAGCACGTGTATATTCATACTCCGCAGCCCCTTCATCACCGCCATTACCAAAAGTCAGGATATAAGGAGCTCCGCAACTGATAAAACGCCCTTTCACAATCAAATCTGCGCCACGTATCATTTCTTTTTCCGTCATGGCAGGGTAAAGACCGGTTGTTTCTTCGCGAGGGGGAATAAGTTGCAGCGCAATAACCGCAATCGAAGCACTGATCAGCAAGACTGCGATGCAGCCAAATAATCTCTTACGCATCATTTTTTCCGCCTCCTTTTATGCATATTTTCTTTACAATTTTATTATATTAGGAATTTTCTTCCAAAGCAAGCAATCCGGCAAAATGTAACACTAATGTAACATAGGCCTGTCATTCTATCCAAATCTCATCCACTTTGATTGTTCATTCTTTATAAAAAAGGCGTTCCGTTTTAGCGGAACACCTTTCGCCTTACACCTTCGGTGCGGGATGGGTGCGGAAAAGGTGAGCGGTAAATGTTTCACCCTCATCCCAACGGCAGGAAAAGATGGTTGCGGATGTAGCGGCAATCATACCGTATTGATTGGCATCCTGCAGATAGGTATGCACATGTCCGTTGAGATAGGCGGTCTGCTCCTTACCATCAATATACACACGGAAGGTATGGGAAGCCCCGCTTCCACCGCCGGTATAATAACCCCCGTTTGCAAGATACTGCCGATCCTCATTAGGGATCTCCTCTACATCGGCACCTTGGTCTTTTGCAATATCATAAGCCCAGAAAGATCCACCGCCCTTTTCATTATGTTCAACGTATACCACACTTCCGATCCTTTGCATCAATCGCGGGTATTGAATAGAGCCTCCGCCGTAATTGAAACATTCGAATTTCCTCGGGGTCTTAATTTCTTTTGTTTTAAGATTTAATACATAAGGATCTTCACCATCTTTATGAAACAACACCCGCTCACCGGCCTGCTCCCATCCAAATCCTTCTTTGGCGATATGAAGCTTTTCAGCAGTTTTCTTCAGAAGATCGCCGCGATAAAACTCTACTCCCCGATCGGTCTCCGCCGAATAATAAAGAATGTCGCCATCTACGGTCGCACCTTCGATCTCGACGCTGATCTTCTCTCGCTTCTCGCTCATTTTTTCAAGATCGATCATTTGGGCATAGTTCTTTCCGCCCGCACTGCCGAAGATCAACAGCTGATTTCCCCATTGAAGACGAACCGTCTCCTCCAACTGCCCGGAAAAGAAAATTTTCTCAAGCTTTTTCGCTTTAAGATCAATCGTAAAATAGCGCCCGTTTTCACTCCCCACCAAAACCGAACCGTATAGCCCGCTCAGCGTTCCTTTGCCAAAAAATTGAGGAGTTTCCTTTTCTCCAAGCTTCAAAGAATAGAGATAGGCATATTCTTGATTTTCCACATGATAGTAGGCAGTATCCCCATAAAGGAAGGCATCGCCTGCGCTCCAGCCCACCTCATAAAGCTCCGCCAAGGTTCCTATCTCTTCTTGATCAATGGCGGGAATTGTTTCGGTTTGCTGCTCTTTTTCGCTGTCGGTATCTTCCTTTTTATCAGCCGCGGCGGTATTCTCCTTCTTTCCTTCGCCCTGCTCCTCGGCGGGTGCCTCTTGCTCTTTAGAAGGCTCTTTCTTTTCCCCCTGAGGCTGATCCTCCACCGCTGTATCGGGTGCGGCGGTATCCTCCCATTCCACCGAGCAGCCGCAAAGCAGCAGCGCCATCGCCAATAATATTGCTGTAAATCGCCTCATCTTTCCGCCTCCTTTCTCCGCTTATATCTTATTAAAATTCCACTTTCTCAAAGATCTCCATAAGCTCCCTTACCTTTAATTATTATAGGCCTCAAAAACGGTGCCGTCGGGCAGGGGGCAGAGGGCTTCCGTGTTTTCTCCATACTGATAGGAGGGAATCTCAGAAGATTCCTTGGCTAAAAAGCGATAGCCGCCCTCCACCTTTTCAAAAACATATTTATTTACATTTTTCTTTGGATCTTCATATTGTTTGTCTTGAAAAATCAGCTTGCCTCCCTCTTCCGCATAAGTGCCAATGGCAATCGTCCCTCCTGCCGAACCAAGACGAAAGAGAAACCAGCCGTTTTCTTCTAAACCAAATGCGGGCGGAATGTCCAATGTGGTTCCGACAGCCTTGAAGATATAACGGCAGTTTATGCCGCCCTTATCATCTTCAATCCTATCTTTCATCTTATCAATCTTCTCTGATTTGCAAATAATAAGATCTTTTGGAGAGTTCCTATCGGGTTGAACTCCTAATGTATAGATTCTGGCCGCTTTATAAGTCTCATAAGGGTATTCCACTGATCCGCCATCGTAATAGGTATGTTTCACTCCGCGATCCCACTCTGCATAAAGCTCATCCAAAATCTCCGGCTCCTTGGCTAATGCTTCTCTTAATTCTACTGTTTTTCCTTCTACATGGATGTAAAAATTCTTGATGCCGTAGTAATAGATCTCATAATCAAAATGCTTGCCCAAGTCCCCCTTGGTCAGCCGCTCCAATTCGGTAGAATCATTATATTCCACCTTC
>JAZMZQ010000143.1:0-15393 GCA_045586045.1 Eubacteriales bacterium | reverse complement strand
CTGACTCTTAATCAGTGGGTCCCGGGTTCGAGTCCCTGAAGGTGCACCAAAAAGAGAAAAACCATCCAAAAGGATGGTTTTTTTCTTTTTGGCGCACCTTTCCTCCTTACAGTCGGGCGGGCAAAAGCTTCGCTTCCTTCTTCTCACGTTTTGCCTCGCAGGGACTCTCGGGCTACAAAACGCTCCACCGGAGCATTTTGCTAAACGCCCTCGTCTGAAGGTGCACCAAATAAAACCACCCTTAACGGGTGGTTTTTTATTTGGCACGGGAAAATTTATCAATATTTTTTTATATATGATAATGCGCTTAAATCATTTGGCTATGGAAAATAAATTAATATGTAGACACGGGAAATTTTGTTTGCTATAATCTTTTCGAAAGAAAGGTGATGGAAGGTGAAATCCTTATTGAGAACTGCACCGGCAGTATTCGCAGTGCGGGAGGAATATCAGCTCATGGTTTTAGCGGAAGCCCCTTGCGTAATGTGGGTCAAGGTGGGGGATCAATGCTACTATGATGATTCCAACGGAATATTGCGATCGGCAGTGAAGGTTCATCGGATGAGTGTGCCGATGGAAGAATTGGAGCAAGCAGGGGAATATACCATCTGCTATCGGGCGGTTCTGGAGCGTAAGCCTTATTTTTCAAAAACCACCGATGTAGTGGAAGAAACATTTGTTTTTCATTCTTTACCGAAGGAAAAAATCACCCTCTATCAGCTTTGCGATGCCCATAGCAGGGTGGAGGAGCCGGTGGCCGCGGCTCAATATTTTGAAAGGCAATACGGCAGGATTGATTGCCTGATCTTAAATGGAGATATCCCCAATCACAGCGGGCGTCTTGAATATTTTGAAAATATTTTCAAGATCATTGAAGCGATCACCAAGGGAGAAATTCCGGTGATCTTTGCCAGAGGGAATCATGATACCCGCGGGCTTTATGCAGAAGAATTTGAAAAATATACCCCGCAAGACAATGGAAACTCCTATTTTCCATTGCGCCTTGGGCCCATTTGGGGCTTGGTGCTGGACACCGGCGAGGATAAGCCGGATTTCCATGAAGAATACGGCCATACCAATTGCTTTGAGGCTTTTCGCCGCCGTGAAACGGCCTTTATCCAAAAGACCATGGCAGCGCGGGAATATGAGGGCATGCCCTATCGTCTGATTTTTTGCCATAACCCTTTTACCCGCAAAAATCAGCCTCCTTTTGATATTGAAGAAGATCTTTATCGAGAATGGGCCGGCCTTTTGAAGGAGATGAATCCGCAACTGATGCTTTGCGGCCATACCCATGAATTTGCTATTGATCTGCCCGGTGGGGAGCGGGATGCCTTTGGGCAGCCTTGCCCTATTTTGGTGGGCCCTTTCCAAAATGCAGGCATGGGGGTTATTCTGGATGGCAGCCACGCAAGGGTGATCTGCAATGATAAAGAAAAGGTAATAGCGGAGAAAGAAATAAAATTATGATCAAACGATCCTATGCGGTGCTTTCGGCAAAATTTGCAATATTAAAATTTTGTGCATTAGGGCCTTAAAAAAAAGGGGCTGTAAAAAAATCTCGATGAGATTTTTTACAGCCCTTTTTCTTTATTTCTTTTTCAACTTAATAAGGTAGCAGGTATTGTTGGGGATTTCGGTTTCCCAAATGAATTGATCGCTGAAATAGGTGAAAGTATGGACTTTCTCCATATCGTGGGTTTCATCTAAGAGGTAAACCTCTGCAACTGTTCCCATTTCTCCACCAAAAGATAAGAGGTTTAAGGTAAGAGCCTTGGGGGCGGTTTCGTCGTCGTTGTTGTAATGAGTCAGTACCACTGCGGCTTCATCATCCTTTTTAGCGGCGGCAAGATAGATGTTTTCATCCCCCTTTACTTGAACCGCCTCCCCTAATTTATAAAGCTCATTAAACATGGGGAAAGGATAATATCCTTTGAGGGGAATATCATTCCGATAAACATCAAACATTCCATTCCAAGAGAATGTGGGTCGCGCATCATAATACATCAGCATATCCAAAGGCTCATTTTGGCAAGCAGCCATGGCGGAGAGGGTAAATGCGGCGCCTTTGATGGAGTGATGGGCTTTATGGCTATAGGTCATTTCATCGCCCTGCCATGCCAATACATAGTTCCATTCATTTAGGATACTCTCGGTTTTTTCAAAGCCGTATTTATCCAGAAGCTTGCGAACCTCTTGTACGCGAGTGGTCATCTTTTCGATCAGGCAGGCATAGCGATGCCAGGAGAAGAAATCGAGGGGCGCTTTCAGCTGAGCCAAAAATTCCTCTGCCCAAACCATATCACCGGCAATGGCGGGACCGCCGATCTTCAGATGGGGGAAGCGTTCTTTTAAGTAGGTGGCGGCAATATGGTAAAACTCAAAGAATTGCTCTTTGGTGCCGCCCCAGCAGCGCTTATTGGCGGAATCATCGGGGTCCAAATCCGGCTCATTCCAGATTTCCCAATATTCAAGATCATAGTGGAAACCATTAGCCCATCCTTCATTGTAATGGAGGATGATGTGCTCGCAGATGCGTGCCCATTTATGAAAATCCTTCGGGGGCAGAGTGCCGTATTTTTTAACCTCATGCTCAATGCGATGGCCCAAGCGATAGAAGGGCTTGCAGCCTGCCATCATGCAGCATTCTAAATAATGGTCGGTGCAGGCAAAATCATAGTTTGCAGGATCATTTTCATCAGCATCAAAATGAGGAAAGATCGCAGCAATATCAACCGTATGCTCCGAGCCATAGATATAATAGTAGGAGGCATCATGGGTGCGGGCATAAGGAATTCCGGCGTTTTTGAAAAGTTCTAAATTGCCGGAAGCACCGGTTTCCTTCATCTTACCAATATAAAAAGCAGGGCCGTTATTGGTGGCGTGCATTGGCTTGACGGGGCCGGTGGCTTGATCGAAATGAACAACAGCGTTTGCCATAATTATTCTCCTTTTGTTTTGTTGCTTTGATTATAAATCTGCGCAAAATTAAAGTCAAGAGCCGCGTCTACGAAACATTTTCGTAATTCGCAACTCTTGATTTTTCTGATACTTAAAATTCTTTTTCTAAAATAGCTGCTGCATCATAGACAAGTTCGGCGCAAAAGGCCCGATCCTTGCCGCTCTTTAAGGTGCGGCAGATGATGGAGGCGCGCTTTTGCTCAAAGGCTTCCGCCAATTCACGAATTCTTTTATAGTGGGCCTGCTTTTCTTCGTTTGCTTTGGGGTCGGTATAGCCGCTCTTGAGATTTGCAACCATGGTCATGCCGCTGACCGCCCCGCAGATCTCCTGCAGACCGCCCATGCCGCCGCCAAATCCGGAAGCGAAGATCAAGGCAGTCTCCTTATCGATTCCAAGTTCTTCGCAAAAGGGGAGCACCACTGCCTGGCAGCAGTTATATCCCTCTAAAAAATAATTCTTTGCTTGCTCTGCTTTATTCATCTTTTTTCTCCTTTATTATAGCTCGCTTTGAAAAGCGATGGCTTTTCCTAAAATTTTAATATGATCCAATTCTTCGCCCACATAGATCAGCGGCGGATATTGGGGGTTTTCTGCATTGAGGGCCAGCTTTTGCTCTTGGGGATAATAATAAACCCGCTTCAAGGTGGCAGTATCGTCGATGATCACTGCGGCGATCTCGCCATTTTCCACCGAAGGCTGCTTACGGATAAAGACCAGATCGCCATCCATGATCCGCGCTCCGATCATACTATCTCCTTTTGCACGCAGGCAGAAATCGGCATGAAGCTCACCGCCGGTTTCCACATAGCAGACTCGCTCCTCCTCGGCAAAGATGGGCTGCCCGCAGGCAATCTCGCCTAAAAGAGGAATCTTTTTTCGCTCGGTAGGCAATAGGGAATGGCTCCATTCCTTTTGGGAGAAAGAATCCGATTTTCCCAAGAGATAATTCATATCCACCTTGAAATAATCCGCAAAGGCGGCAATGGTATTAAGGCTCGGCTCCCGCTCGCCTCGCTCATACATATTAATACTGCTTTTGGATACCCCGATCACCTCGGACAACTTTTGCTGAGAAAGCTGATGGCGAACCCGCAGCTCCTTTAAGCGCATGGAAAATTTTTGCATAAAAATCCCCCCTTTTTTGCCTTTATTATACACATTATGTGTTCATCTGTCAAGATAAATATGCACAAAATGTGCAAACTCTATTGACAAAAGGAAAAATAGACGGTATAATGAGCACATAAAGTGTTCAAAAAACAAGGAGGTGAAGAAAGGCTCGTTGATCAATATTGGAAACCCAATGATCGCTGCTTCCGATTATTTCCCGTTAAAATTGTCGGCATTTCAAAATTTTTTTGTTTTTTTTGGTTCATTAGACGCCATTCGACAGACATCTCCTGATAAAATTGGTATCATTTGGGTGAATTTGGCAAAAAGCCGCATAAGGAGGAACATAAATGATGAACGAGACCTTTGAAAAGATGACACTGGTATTATTACAATCCGATGAAGAGGCAGCCCGCTATAATCGGGATCGCTTCACAGAGCTTGGAATGGAGGTGCTGGGCGTATGCCCCAGCGGACTGGATGCAGTGCGGGTGATTACAGAGCTTCAACCCAATGTGGTGATGATGGATAGCTTTCTTCCGGGGCGCAGCAGCGTAGATATCATAGAAAGCCTGAAGGAGGTTGGCTATCGAAAAAATACGGTTTTTGCTGTCCTCTCTCAAGTGCCGAACGACCGTATGGCGCAGCAGGTCATGGAGGCGGGCGGTGATTTATTCATACTACCGCCGCTGGATTATCAATTCATTCGCGATCGTTTTATCGCTGTTATGGATAAGAAAAAGGCGGGCAATGAGGTGCTTCCGGATGATGGTCGCTTTGAATTGGAGCGATATGTGGCAGGAATGATGCATGAAGTGGGCGTTCCTGCGCATATTCGCGGCTATGATTACATTCGGGATTCCATTATCCTTTCCTTGAAGAATCGGGAAATGCTCAAATCCATCACCAAGGATCTTTACCCTACTGTAGCAAAAAATAACAATACCACGGCCTCGCGCGTGGAGCGAGCCATCCGCCATGCCATTGAGGTGGCTTGGGGCCGTGGGGACATTGATGTCTTAAACGAGATTTTCGGCTTCACTGTCAAAAGCTCCAAAGGGAAACCGACCAACGGTGAATTTATCTCAATGCTGACCGAGCGCATTCGCTTAGAGCGAAAAATAGCAGGCTGATAAAGGAACTTTCGGGTTGACAAAAATAGAAGGATATGATAAAATAACAATCGTTATATAACGATTGTTATTTTATTTTTGGGAGAGTGATTCAAATGCCGCCAAAAAGTAAATATACCAAAGATCGGATTTTGGAAGCTGCGATAAAATTAGTGCGTCTGGAAGGAATCGGCGCCCTTTCGGCAAGAGCGCTTGCTTCTGCGCTCGGTTGCACCACGCAGCCGATTTTTTCCTGCTTTGAGAGCATGGAGCAGCTGCAGGCGGAAGTGATTGGCTATGCGAAGGCACTTTATGCGGATTATATTCAAAAAGGGCTTGCTTTTTCTCTCCCTTTCAAGGGGGCAGGGATGCAATATATTCGGTATGCCTTAGAGGAGCCTCGTTTTTTTCAACTTCTGTTTATGCAAGATAATGCCATCGAGCAGAGCTGCTATTTTCCGGCAGGGGATGAAAATGAACCGATGGTGCTTGCGGCTTTGCAAAAGACGCACCATCTTTCAAAAGAGCGGGCAAAAGCCCTTTATAATCATATTTCCATTTATACCCATGGCTTGGCGATCACCTTTTTGGGAGAGAAGCGGATCTTTGGCTTAGAGGATGCGGAGCGAATGCTCAGCGAGGTGTTTATGGCATTATTGAAGGAGGCGCAAAAAAATGATTAAAATTGAGCATTTAGAAAAATCCTACGGCACGCTCAAGGCGGTGCAGGATTTGAGCTTTGAAGTGCGAGAAGGGGAGCTTTTTGCATTTCTGGGTGTCAACGGTGCGGGGAAATCAACCACCATTAATATCATCTGCGGCCAATTGGCCAAGGACCGAGGAAGCGTACTGATTGATGGGATTCCCTTTGAAAAGGAACCTGCTGCTACCAAAGGAAAGCTGGGGGTGGTCTTTCAAAAATCGGTTTTGGATCAGGCGCTGAGCGTCTATGATAATCTTCAAAGCAGAGCCGCTCTTTACGGCATTACCGGAAAAGAATTTAAGGAGCGTCTTTCCTACCTTTCATCCCTTTTGGAATTTCAGGATTATTTGAGGCGGCCTGTAGGCAAGCTTTCGGGCGGCCAGCGGCGTAAGGTGGACATTGCACGGGCTCTTTTGCATCGGCCGAAAATCTTGATTTTGGATGAGCCGACTACCGGCCTTGATCCTCAGACCCGCAAGCTGCTTTGGAATGTTATAGAGGCTTTGCGAAAAAAGGAAGGGATGACGGTGCTGCTGACCACTCACTATATGGAGGAGGCGGCAGATGCCGATTATGTAGTGATTATCGATGGCGGCAAGATCATCGCTAAAGGCACTCCGCTGGAACTGAAGAATACCTATACCGGCGATTTTCTTACCCTTTATGGGGTGGAGGAAGAGGCCGTGAGAGCCTTTGGGCTGCCCTATCGGCCCATCCGAGATGCTTATCGAATCTCCATCCCCGATACCGCTGCGGCTACCCGCTTGATTTTGCAGCATCCCGATGTATTTTCGGATTATGAGCTGACTAAGGGAAAGATGGATGATGTCTTCCTTGCCGCTACCGGCAAAAAATTGGAAGGAGGGGCGGAAAAATGAGCGATCTTTTGGCGTTGATCAAGCGTAATGTGAAATTATTCTTTAAGGATAAGGGAATGTTTTTTACCGCCCTTATTACACCGATGATTCTTTTGGTGCTCTATGCTACCTTTTTGGGCAAGGTTTATAAGGATAGCTTTATGGCGGCTCTGCCCCAAGGCTTGAAGATGGCAGAGGAGCTGATCAATGGGTGCGTGGGCGGGCAGCTGATCTCCTCTATTTTGGCAGTCTCCTGCATTACGGTGGCCTTCTGCTCCAATATGCTGATGGTGCAGGATAAGGTGAACGGCAGTATTCAGGATCTCACCATTACGCCGGTGCGCTCCTCTTCTATGGCGCTGGGTTATTATATCTCTACTTTGATCTCTACTTTGATGATCTGCTTTGCCGCCACAGGGCTTTGCCTGCTTTATGTGGGGAAGGTGGGCTTTTATATGAGCGGGCAGGATATTCTTCTTCTATTTGCGGATATTTTGCTGCTGACCATGTTTGGCACCGCTCTCTCCAGCGTGATCAATTTCTTTTTATCCACGCAAGGCCAGATCTCGGCGGTGGGGTCGATTGTCAGCTCTTGCTATGGTTTTATCTGCGGCGCCTATATGCCCATCTCTCAATTCTCCGAAGGGCTTCAGAAGGTACTCTCCATTTTGCCCGGAACACATGGCACCTCGTTGGTGCGTAATCATTGCCTGCAAGGATGCTTTGCAGAGATGGAGGCTCAGCATTTTCCGAAAGAAGTGGTGGATGCCATGCGGGATGTTGTGGATTGCAATGTCTATTTTATGGACGAGCCGGTAGCGCTTTCTTCCATGTATCTTTATCTTGGTGCAACGGTTGCGGTTTTGATCGGAATTTATGTGGTTTTGAATGTAATAAAAAGCAAAAAAGCCAAATAGAAAAAGAGCTGTAAAAAATCATGAGATTTTTTACAGCTTCTTTTATGCTCTTTCAATCATATCCCGAAGCTTTGCGGCGGCTTTATAAGCACGCTCATAATATTGCTCATCGGTCAGATCATCATATTCAAAATAATTGGTGGTGCTGCCGGGGCGACAGAAGGTTTCCAGCATGACAGGCCCTTCATAAGGGGAGTTTTTAATCCGCCATGCCACCTTGTCCCAATCCACAGTGCCATCAAAGGGGATCAGATGCTGATCGGGGCAGGGGCCGATGCTGCCATGGTTATCCTGCAGATGGACAGCGATAAGCCGATGGCCGAAGAGAGGCATATATTCTCTGCCTCCTGCGGCGCAGATTTCATGGCCGGTGTCCCAGCAGAAGGCCACTTCAGGCACATCCTTATATTGCTCAAATACATAGGCGATATTGGCAAGCAACCGCTGATTTTCAAAAGCCAGAGTAACTCCTTTTTTGATGGCGTGCTCCACCAGAGCATCATAGCGGGCAAATCCCAAATCATTCATGCGGGGCGGATGATAGCCGGAACTAAGATGGATAACGGTCTTTTTAATATCATAGGCGGCGCAAAGATCAATAGAATCTTTCAAGCGGCGGAGCATGGTTTCCCCCGCTTCTCCTTCTACCCACATATTATTGATCCCATCAAAGGGAGAATGGGTGTTATCAATTTCAATTCCTGCTTTTATGGCGGCTTTTATTTCGCTTTCAAAGGCTTCGGTAAAGCATGCCTCAAACCCCATGCTTTTGATAATGCTGAAAAAATCATTGATGTCGCCCTTTTTCAGGGTTGCTGTGCAAATACCAAGTTTTCTCATTTTATTCTCCCATTAATTGACGGATTTTAACAGCGGAATGATAAGCGCGCTCTAAGAATTGCTCATAGCTTAAGTCGTTGTAGAAACGCGGATCATGGCCGTTCTCCAGCATGATGGGGCCTTGATAGCCGGTGGATTTCAGAAGAGCGGCGGCTCTCTGCCAATCTCTTTTCCCATCGAAGGGGAGCATATGCTGATCGCCCGAAAGGATGCCGAGATTATCATGGAGATGCACGCAGCAGAGCCGATCTCCGAAAATCGGCAGGAATTCCACCTGCTTGGTATAGCAAAGCTCATGGCCGCTATCCCAGCAGAAGCCTACTTCGCTATTGTTGGAGTATCGCTCCATCGCATAAGCAACATTGGCAAGCTTGCGAAGATTTTCAAAGGCCACCTTAACGCCTTTTTTAATTGCGTGGTTTACCAATTGATCATAGCGGGCAGTGCCAAGATCATTCACTTGAGGAGAATTCCAACCGGAGCTTAAATGAACGACAGCCTGATCAATTCCGTAATCGGCGCAGACATCAATGGACTTGATCAGGCGGGAGAGGATCTCATCCCCCTCTTCGCCGGGAAGCCACATATGATTGATTCCATCAAAAGGGGCATGGATGCTATCAATCCGAAGCCCTGTTTTTTGCGCCACCTCGCAGGCCATCCGTGCGGCGGCATCATCTCTTTCATAGCCGGTAAAGCAAGCGTTAAAGCCTGCCTGCTTGATTAAAGAGGTAATCTCTCTTTGCTTTTCTTCGTTTTCATATGATCCGATGCACATTCCGAGTTCTCTCATGTTCATTCTCCTTATTTTATGATTGGTAAATATTATTATAAAAGAAAAGGTCTTCCGTGTCAATGATACGGAATACCTTTGGCTTACTGCTTTTGGTGTTCCTCCATTTGAGCGGTTTGTAACTGATAATAAAGCCCTTTCTTTTCCATCAGTTCCTGATGAGTTCCGCTTTCCTGAATTCCCTTATCTGCAATATAAAGGATTCGATCGCAGTTTGCGATGGTGGAAAGGCGGTGAGCAATGATGAAAGAGGTGCGCCCTTTCAGCAGATTGGCAATGCCTTGCTGCACCAATTGCTCTGTTTCGGGATCAATGGAGGAGGTAGCCTCGTCCAAGATTAAAATGGCGGGATTGGAAAGGACGGTGCGGGCAAAGCAGATGAGCTGCCGCTGACCGCCGGAAAGATTGGAGCCTTTTTCGTTGACAATGGTATCGTAGCCGTTTTCCGTCTCCATAATAAAATCATGGGCGCAGACAGTTTTTGCCGCCTGCTCAATCTCTTCATCGGTGGCATCCAGCTTGCCGTAGCGGATATTATCCCGAATGGTGCCGGAGAAGATGAAGCTATCCTGCAGCATGATCCCCATTTGGGAACGCAAGGACTTTAAGGTGGCATGGCGGATATCATGCCCATCCAGCAGAATCTTGCCTTCTTGGATATCATAGAAGCGGCAAAGAATATTGACAATGGTGCTCTTTCCTGCGCCGGTGGGACCCACCAAAGCAGTACTTTCTCCCGGTGCTGCATGAAGATTGATATGCTCTAAGATAGGAATCCCTTCTTCATAACCGAAGGTAACATCTTCATAATCCACCTTTCCGGTAATGGCGGGCAGATCTTTGGCGTCGGGCTCATCCTGAATATCGATCTTCTCGTCCATGGTATCGAAGATTCGCTCCAGATAGGAACCGGCATTGATCAGGCTGTTATAAATATTGGCAATGGATTGAATGGGGCCCCAGAAGCGGGAACCATAAGAAGCCATAGCGATGATGACACCTGCGGAATATTGCTCTTTGGTAAAGAAGAGGATTGCCATTATATAAAGGAAGCAGGTAACCATACGTGTAATATTCTCAATGATCGGCGGCATCAAAAGATTAAAGGTTGCCACTCTCATCCGCGCTTTGCGCAGCTTCTTCAAAAGGTTTTTGAAGATGCCGCGATTGATTTTCTCGCGGTTGAAGGCTTGGGTGATCTGCATGCCGTTGATGGATTCGCTGATATAGGCGGTTACATTGGAGTTTTTGGCGCTCCAATCGGTATTGGCTCTTCTTTGCCGCCCTTTGATCAATACCAGATAAAGAATTACCAAAGGTAATCCCGCCAGCACGCAAAGGGTAAGCTTGGGGGAAAGGGAGAGCATAAAGAAAAGGATGAAGACCAAAGAGAGCGCCTGCACGACGATGTTGATCAGGCCATTGGATAGAAAGTCGGCCACATTATTAACATAATGGACCACCCGCACCAAGATTTTTCCTCTTGGGCGGCTGTCGAAGTAATTGAAGGAAAGCTTTTGAATATGGGAGAAGATATCAACCCGAATCTCATGAATGATCCGATGGCCTGCCTTGGCGGTGAGCCAGGTCTGGAAATAGGCACATAGCTCTGCAAGGCAGGAGGTGGCAAAATAAAGAAGGGCAATGATGATGACCGCCTTGATATTTTTATCGGGGATAAAGCGGTCGATAATCATTTGGGTATAATAGGGGCCTAAAAGGCCGAAAAGAGTGGCAAGAATACTGAAGATTAAGCCCCCGATCAACGGCTTGATATTATGGAATATATAGGGTTTGCAACGCAGTAAATTTTTAATGTTAAAAGGGGTCTCTAAGGATTCGTCTACATTATAGGTGTTTCTCTTAGCCATGGATCTCCACCTCCTCATTTTGGCAGCTGATGCGGTAGATTTCTGCATAATAACCGTCGTTTTTCAGAAGCTGCTCATGGGTGCCCCGCTCTGCAATGGCGCCTTCTTGAAGGATGATGATTTCATCGGCGTCGGTAGCAGAGGTGATTCTCTGGGCAACAATGATTTTGGTTTTATTGGTAATTTTCCGCAGTTCGTGGAGGATATTGGCTTCGGTTTCCATATCCACGGCAGAGGTGGTATCATCAAGGATAATAACCGAGGAATCCTTGGCCATGGCGCGGGCTAAAGCAATACGCTGGCGCTGGCCTCCCGAGAGGCCGATGCCCTGCTCGCCGATGACGGTATCGTAACCATCGGAGAGCTTTTCAATAAAGGAGGCTGCCTGCGCAGATTCGGCTACATCGTGGACGGTATCTTCATCCATTTCCGGATTGGAATAAGCAATGTTACTATCGATGGTATCGGAGAAGAGAAAGACATCCTGCGTAGCAATTGCCATTTCTTTTCGCAGCTGCTGCAGGTCCATCTCCTTGATATCGACGCCGTTGATATAGATCGCTCCTTCGGTAGGATCATAAAGGCGGATCAGCAGGGAGATCAGGATGGTCTTTCCTGCGCCGGTGGGGCCCATAATGGCTATGGTTTGCCCGCGGCGGATGGTGAGATTGATATTTTTGAGGATCTGATGGCCGGAAAGAGTGAGGGAAACATTGCGGAATTCGATGGTATGGATGCGGCTGTTTTTGCCGATGATCCGATGGGTGTTTTCCACTTCCGGCTCTGTCTCATAAAGATCGTAGATTTTGCGGGCGGATACCATCATCTGCTGGGTTGTGCTGACCAAGGTGGTGATGGCACGGACCGGCTCCTGCAGCGTAAAGACAAAGGAATTGAAGATGGTCAGAGTACCGATGGTCATATCGCCGCGGATGACATAAATGGCGGCTACGCAAAGGCCGAAGATACTCATCAGACGGCTGACCAAATGCAGCGGGGTGGAAAGATTCAGGCGCCGCTTGGTATTATCTACGGCAATATCGAGATATTCTCGGCTGGTATCCCGCAGGCGCTTGTTTTCATGATCTTCCCGCGCAAAGGCCTTTACCACCCGATAGGCACCCAGATTTTCATTGACAAAGGTGTTCATAATGCTGAAGTGATCTCTGAGCCGCTGATGCAGCGCACGGGTATAGCGGAAGATGATAAAGCTTAAGGCGGCGAAAACCGGAAGGAAGGCAGTGAGGATCCAGGTCAGCTCTGCATGATAATAGAAAAGCAGAACCAAGGTGGAGATCAGCATGGATACATTCTTGACCCAATCATAAGCATGATTTTTGATAAAATCATCAATATAAGTAATATCGGAAGTCAGATTGGCAATCAATTCTCCGGAAGGGGTGGAGGCATAGAAGCCGGAGGAGAGGGTTTGCAGCTTTTCATAAAGGGTGAGGCGGATCCGCAGGGCCGTTTTGGTGGCGATCAGATGCATGCCGTAGCGCGCAAAAAAGCGGATGGTGGTGAAGGTGAGGCTGACGCCGAGAATGGCGGCCACATAGCGGATCAGCATTTGGGCAGGGCTTGTCTCCGCGGTGATGCGAAGGGCTCGCTCTACCCATGAGATGGTTCCTTCTTTATAAAGGACCTGATCGATCAGGTTCCCGATAAAAACAGTGGGAAAAAGCAGCATGACTCCCATCGCGGCAACGGCGATTAGGAGAAAAAGATACAGCAGCTTTTTCCCTCTCATATGATCTAATATAAATTTGAGTACTTTCATGGTTCAAGGTTTTATCGTGCCCCGCATTTTCTTTCGGAAAATGCATCTCCTCTGCCTACCGCTTGATGGCACGCTCTTCATGCACGGCGGCAGATCCCCTTTTGCCCAAAAAGCCTTTTATCACATGGGTCGATCCTCCCTGTAATATGAAAAAAGTTTTTTCTACCCCCATTATAGTAAAGTGAATTTATTTTGCAAGTCTTTTTTTACAAAAAAACGAAAAAAATTACCCCCAAAAAAATCAAAAGAAATTTTCTTTACAAACCGGAGATCATATTATATAATGAATTGATAGAGAAAGGAGGTTTTCCAATGCAGAAGCGAGATCATTTTGCGGCAATCTATCAAGATGCGATCTGCCCCATTGCGGTGGTGGATGAGAAAATGCAGATTGTTTATGAAAATTCGGCATATGAGATGCTCGGCATCGGAGAAAAGACCGCCTTTTTTAAGGAGCTGAGCCCCAAGGCGGAGGAGTGCATTAAAAAGGGGCAGGGCGCCACAATTCCCGTGTCGTATGAAGAAGGATCCATCGCGGTAATGCTGGTTCCTTGCGTTTATGAGGGAGCCTCTTATCTTGCGCTGCATCCTCAGCAGCAGGCGGCTTCTATTAAGCAGCAGGAAGTTGCTCGAGTGTTGCGTAATTCCCATGATCGGATGCTTTCTTATCTGAATGAGCTTTACGGAAGCGCCCAGACTTTAGGACTGGAAAGCGGCGAAGGAAAGCGGGTCAGCATCGGCGTTCGAAAGATTCTGCGGATGGCAAACCATCTTTATCAGTTGCTGGATCGGGAAGGGAAATATGATTATCGGGTCCCTGTCAATGCAGGGGAATTTCTTAGTGTTTATATAGAGCAATTCAATCGTGTGGCGGAGCGATCGGTTTTGCTGGCGCCGCATATGAAAGAGCTCTATTGCAGAATGATGCCGGATGATATGGAGACTGTTTTGGGGATTCTTCTCTCCAATGCTTGCCGCTTTGGCGGGGAAGATATTCAAGTTAGCCTTCATGCCGATGAAGAGCATGTATTCATTACGGTCTGGGATAGCGGCGATGGTGCTGCCGAGCCCGATCGGCTCTTTGAATGGGGATATCGTACTCCCGATAAGAAGGGAAGCAAAGGCTTGGGTTATAGCCTTCCTTTGGCAAAAGCACTGCTGAAAGAGCAGGGAGCGGCCATTCACTATTGCCGCAAAAATGAAGGAACCGCCTTTGAAATCACCCTTTTACGTGAGCAGATGGAAAGCGGCTCTCTGGCAGAATGGAAAGCAGAGGAATCGAATAATAGTTTATCGCAGCTTTTAATTGAGCTGAGTGATCTTTGAAGAGGATAAGGAGGAATCGGGAATGAAGGTAATGGTTACCGGCGGCGCCGGTTATATCGGTACTCATACAGTCGTGGAGCTGCTGAATGCCGGTCAGGAAGTGGTGGTGTTTGATAATTATTATAATAGTAAGCCCAAAGCCCTTGAGCGGGTTCGTGCAATCACCGGTAAGGATTTCAAATTCTATGAGGCCGATATGCTGGATGCTGCGGCAATGGATCGCATCTTTGAAGCTGAAAAAGTGGATGCAGTAATCCATTTTGCCGGTCTGAAAGCGGTGGGAGAGAGCTGCGAGAAGCCTTGGGAATATTATAATAATAATATCGTAGGCACTCTGAATATTTTGAAAGCCATGAAGAAACATGGCGTAAAGCGCTTTGTATTTTCTTCTTCCGCTACGGTATACGGAGACAGTAAGGTGGTCCCCGTAAAAGAGGATTTCCCCACCAGCGCTACCAACCCTTATGGGCAGACAAAGTTGATGCAGGAGGTTATGCTGAGCGATATTGCAAAAGCAGATCCCACTATGTGTGTAACGCTCCTTCGTTATTTTAATCCCATTGGCGCCCATGAAAGCGGCCTGATCGGCGAAGATCCGCAGGGGATTCCCAATAATCTGACTCCCTATATTTCTCAAGTAGCCATCGGCCGGAGGGAGTGTCTCTCTGTATATGGAGATGATTATAATACCCATGATGGTACCGGTGTGCGAGATTATATCCATGTGGTGGATTTGGCGAAAGGCCATCTGAAAGCCTTGGAGGCCCAAGAGGGAAAGACCGGCGCGTTTATTTATAATTTGGGCACCGGCGAAGGGTATAGCGTATTGGATGTGGTCCATGCTTTTGAGAAGGCAAGCGGAGTGAAGATCAATTATAAAATTGTGGATCGCCGCCCCGGAGATGTGGAAGCCCTTTATGCTGATCCTGCAAAAGCGCGGGAAGAGATTGGATTTGTGGCCGAAAAGAATCTTGATGATATGTGCCGCGATCTTTGGAATTGGCAAAAGAAGAATCCCAACGGATTCAGCGACTAAAAACAATCAAATCAATAAAGCGGTGTATTTTTACATCGCTCTATTTTTTATAATTATAAATTTTTATATTGTATAAAACCGCTTTA